>JAKSDL010000597.1 GCA_022360105.1 Pseudomonadota bacterium | reverse complement strand
TCGGCATTCTCCAGGTTAGCGTTCGACAGGTCAACATCCCGCAAGTCGAGTCCTTTTAAATTGGCACCTTTGAGGTTTTTAAATCCGGTTTTTATCTGTTTGATTAATAATACCTTTGAAAATATTCCTTCTTGATTTAATCCGGTTTTTATCCAGGCCGGTACGCCAATTGCGCCTTTATAATTTGCCTGATCAGCCTGGACATGATCCAGATTCGTTGTAGATAGATTAAGACCTGAGAGATTGCATCCTGTTATATTGGCACCTGACAGATCAGCGTCTTTTAAAAGACAGGAACTCAAATCCAACTTACTTAAATTGGCATTTTTTAAATCGGCACCAGTAAGATTTGCATGGACCATTTTTGAATCAAGAAGAATTGCAGAATCCAATGTTGTACCAACAAGAACAGCATTGGCAAAATTTGATGAGGAAAGATCTGTCCAACTCATGCGGGCATTCGTCAGATTTGCATGTTTAAATACGGCATGTTTTAGATTGGCTCCTGAAAACATACTGGTCTGCAAGACGGCTCCTTCGAAATCGGCTCCCGGCAAATTGGAAAAATAAAATCTTTGTGATTCTAACTGAGCTTGTTTAAACACGGCTCCTTCAAGGTTGGCCCGATCAAATACCACTTCATTCAATTCCGAATTGGAAAAATCTGCATAACCCAAATTTGAATTGGAAAAATCTACAGATTTCAATTGCGAGGATTTAAATGTCGCCTTTTCCAATTCGGCATAATTAAAAACCGAGTTAACCAATTCAACCCCACTAAAATCTGCTTTGCTCATTTGGGCTTCTTTGAAATCACACCGACTATATTCCCGAACATCGTGATTTACCTCGCACTCCTCATGTTTGAAGAGAGGGGATCTAGGTCCGGTTAAGTATATTGCCAGTACAATTCCTGCTACAAGCAGGGCCATCCCTATCAGCATCTTATCTATTACGTCTGTCATTACTTTAGATTTGTTATGGATCAGTCTCTTTTAAAAACCTATACGCTATTTATCACCAGCAAACTCATGTTAGCTTCTTACCTAAATTTTTAACAACAGATTCTTGTGTATTTGAGAAATTCAGCTTTCATATGGTTCTAATGCCCGGATGTTCAAATTATTCTGATTAAAGTTATTTGTATATCTTGACCACTGTGAACGAAATTCATATTATAATAGACGTGTGTGTAATTTTAGCCGTGTGTGAATAACTATAATCCTTTATCCCCTTAAATAGCCATATGAAAGGAATAGTCTTTGTTGAGTATCTGCAAATGGTAGAGGAGGTCTTTTCGGAAGAACTTGCATTTGAAATGATTACCAACTGCGATTTACCTTCCGGCGGGTCTTACACGCGAGTCGGGACCTATGACTTTTCAGAAATGCAGCAGATGGTAGGCGAATTAAGTCGCCTGACTGAAATGCCGGTGAATGATCTCCTAAATGCATTTGGAAAACACCTGTTTGGCGTTTTTCATAAGTCGTATCCCCAGTTCTTCGAGGCGGTGTCGAACAGTTTTGAAATGCTGGAACAGGTGCATGACGTTATCCATGAAGAGGTAAAAAAACTCTATCCCGACGCACAACTTCCCAGTTTTGCGTATAATCATCCCAATGAGGAGACTTTGGAGATGGTTTACTCGTCTTCAAGACGGCTTTCGCCCTTCGCCCTGGGCTTGATCCAAAGTTGTATTGCGCACTTTAAAGAAGATATAGAGGTGAACGTAGAGGCACTTCCGGATAGCGATGAGGGTGAAGAGCAAACCCGGTTTGTTTTGAGTCGTCGATAAGGAAACGATATGGCGAGTGAAGTCGACATTGTCCGCTTTAAGCTAAAGCGGGAAGTAAAGGCGCGTGAAGAAGCTGAACGATTGTTGGAAGAAAAGTCACGCGAAATATACAAGGCGGCTGAACAGGTTAAGCGCATGGCGCTTTTCGCAAAACTTAATCCCGGCCCGGTTATGCGCTTCGATAAAACAGGTCATGTGATTTTTGTGAATCCGGCCGCTGAAGAAATATTCGGAAAAGATACGGTCATTGGCAAGAGTATCAATAGCTTGTTTGATTTCGATTCGTGCAAGTTTCAAAGTTGTTTAATGGAAGGTGGGATTTGTCACAAGGAACTGCTGATCAAAGAGAAGTTCTATACGTTCACTTTTCGCGGATTTAAGGAGCTGAAAATCATTAATGCCTACGGCAGTGATATTACCTTATTGAGGTTAGCCGAACAGCAGAGCCGGGAAAAAGAATATGCAGCCACCATGTGGCAAGTTGCCTCGGGTGTCGGGCATGAAGTAGGCAATGCCTTGCTGGCTGTTAACGGATTCAAGAATCGTTTGAAAAAAGTGATTACAAAGCTGAAGAGCCAGGTCGATGCGGATTTGTATGCGAAAGCCGAGAAATTACTTGCAGGAACATCAAACGAACTACAAAGGGCGAATCGCATTGTTGAAACCATGAGCGGCCTGAACCGCACGAATCCTGAACCGACGACTTTTCGTGTGTTCAGCCTGTTGGAAGATGTGATCGAGGCGATTCGCTGGCGCGATCGATCGGTGAAATTCAGCGTAACCACTCGTGCGGAGGATATCACGGTTCATGCTGATATCGATAGTGTCCGCCAGATTCTAATCAATCTCATTAAAAATGCCGTGTATGCAACCAAAGGTCAGGAAAACAGACAGGTTTCTGCGATCGTGTACGGCGGTACCGGCAAAGTTGCCATCGAGATTTCAGATAACGGCATCGGAATACCCAATGAGGTCAAGGATCGTATTTTTGACAACCTCTTTACTTCCAAGCCTCGAGGAGAAGGGACGGGTATCGGGTTATCCCTCTGCAGAAAGCTGGCGGAAGAAAACCGTGGAAGTCTGGATTTAAAACGGACCGAACCCGGCAAAGGTTCTACTTTTGCTTTAATGTTACCAGTTAAAGAGGAAGGATGAGCGAAAAAGAAATATATCGAATTCTAATTGTTGATGATGAAGAACCACATCGAGAGTGGTATAGCGAAATTTTTGAAGATTTGGACCATGAAGTGGAAACGGCCGAAGACGGTTTAGCCGCTTTGAGTGCATTGAAAAAAGGTTTTCGGCCCGACTGCATCATAACGGATGTAAACATGCCCCGCATGGACGGAAATGAATTAAGCTCACGTCTCAAAAACAGTCCAGCGTATGAAGAAATCCCCATCGTTATGGTTACCGGCAATTTAACAACCGAGGATGAAAAAAAAGGGTATGAAACAGGCGTTTCCAAATACATCATGAAAACCCGCGTGAATGACGAAGAAACGCTTATTAATCCCGTGATCTCTTGTTGCCGTGACTACAGAGAGCTTCTCTCCATACGTCATCGTCTCCACAAAGCCAGCAACCTTTTAAAAGATACGGCCGTTTCTGAAAGGGCTGAACAATGGCTTCTTGAAATGCTGTTCGTAAACTCTCCTGCGTGGAATGCTAATAACTGGACGCAAATGGTTTTTCAAATCCTCAAACGAAAAATTGATTTCGATGGTGCCGTTTTACTTCATCGAACGGAGAATGAGAATGAGTTTTACAGCGAAGGGTCCAACCTGTTTCCGGATGTGCTGGAGGGCTTTCGAAAAAAAGGTCTTGGTCGTCACGATAAAAACCCATACATCGCCCTGGTTAGTGAAAACTTATCACTAATGAGTATCAAATGGGCAGCGGAGGAAAGCAAAAAAGAGTTGCAGATCACTTTGCTTGAATCTTTT
>JAKSDL010000118.1 GCA_022360105.1 Pseudomonadota bacterium | reverse complement strand
TACATCCACCTGTGTAAATGTCTTGAATAACCTGTCCATTCGAGCTTTGGGAATACCAATACCGGAATCTTCAACACGGATACTGATAGTGATATGACTTTCTGTTTCCATATCAAGGAGCACGTTGACAAATATTTCCCCTTCATTGGTAAATTTCAACGCATTGTTCAACAGGTTTAACAACACCTGGCGAATTCGTCCCGGATCACCTTTCAGTACAGGCGGAATCTTCACATCAATCAGGCAATTCAAATCCAGTTGTTTTTCTTCCGCCTTTATTGCCAAAAGGTCTACAGCCCTTTCAACGGTATCCTTGAGATTAAATTCAATAATCTCAAGGTCCATCTTTCCTGCTTCGATTTTGGAATAATCGAGGATGTCGTTGATTACGGTTAATAGCGCTGCAGCAGACGAACGAATCGTCTCTGTCAGCTCTCTCTGTTCATCATCCAATTCGGTTTCAACCAGTAACTCAGACATACCGATGATGCCGTTCATTGGAGTTCTGATTTCGTGGCTCATATTGGCTAAAAACTGACTCTTGGATGCGTTGGCAATCTCTGCCTGAAGCATTAATTCGGTTGTCCGTGTTGTTTGTGTCACCAGATGATCGTTGACCTCTCGAAGTTCTGCCTCCATTTTCTTTCGTAACGAAATATCGCGAACAACTGAAAAAACAAATGGTTTTAAATCTATTTCGATCACCTGGGCACTTATCTCTACCGGAAACTTTTCTCCGTTTTTATGGAGGTGCTCTGTCTCGAAGATTACCTTGGATCCTTCACTCAGTTTTTTATATTCTGCCTTTAACGAGTTGATATGGTCGGGTGAGCAAATTTGCTCCATCGTCAGATTTTTGTACTCCTCAAGAGTATAACCAAGACGCTGGCAGGATTCCTTGTTCGCATCAGTAATAGCACCCTCGACAGTGTGAATAAACATGGCATCAGCTGCGCTGGTAAAGAGGGCTTTGAAACGCTCTTCACTGGATTCCAAATCGATTCGGTCAGCCCGGGACTGGCGAAGAGCTTTTTTCAACGATTTTTTGCTCTCTTCCAGATGCCTGTTCATCACTTCGTTTTGGCGCGCTTTGGATAGAGTTTGCTTGAGTTTATCGGTCAGTCCTGAGGCAAGAATTTTGAAGAATTCATACCCAACTTCTTTTTGATTGTTGGTGTCGATGTTGGATAAAAAGGACTTATCAATGCGGCAAATCTGACAGTTATCCGCATCGGCTATTGCTGTAATCGCTACAGGTCGGCCGTCTATTGCGTTCATTTCCCCAAAAATATCACCTTTGCGACCCAGCGTGATTATCAACTCCCCTTTGAAATAGATCGCCACACAACCTTCAATCAGAACATGAATCTGACTAAATTCCGTTCCCTCCTTAAGGATTTCCTCTCCCTGGTTAAAAGAAAGCAGATCTGCAAACGGCAACAAATTGGATAAAAACTGTTCAGTAACCCGCTCTGACAAGCGACTTTGCCTGAAGCCCTCCACAATAATCTGCTGCTTGGATTCCTGGTTATTCATTATAGAGAGGTAGCTAATTTTAATTCATCAATTGCTTCAATATGTCAGCTACCAGTATAACATCTAATCAAGAAAAAAAAAATGTCAAAAAAAAACCGGAGTTATATGTTAATGGGCTCTAAACAGTTAAGATGCCTACCTTTGCAATGTACGGCCGTAAAACTTTATCTATTTGAAACAATTAGTGGATAAATGTGGTCAGGCAGGAAAACAGGAAATACGTCTGTAATATGCGGCCGGGTGATGACACGTTTGCCGGCCGCAGAATCTGGCAGGTTGCATGGGGCATTTATAGAGTTGCTATCATCTCATACCTAAGATTGGAATTGGCTTGTATCGGTCGTCATAGGCAAACATCAACCAATGATCCTGGTTTAAGAAGTTTGCCTTGACTTGCACCTTCATTATGCAGCATTTGCCACAATTTCCCCAATTCGGCTTGGATCAGCACCGACAATGACTTCTTCCTGTTTACCGTTTTTAAAGAGAATCATGGTGGGAATTCCCCTGACTCCATATTTCATAGCCGATTGCCCGTTTTGATCCACATCGAGTTTGGCAATGGTCACCCTGTCTTTGTATTCTTCGGCCAAATTATCCAGGTATGGTGCAATCATTTTACAAGGACCACACCAGTTAGCAAAAAAATCCACCAAAACAGGTTTTGTGCTGTTCAATACCTTTTCATCAAAATCGCCATCTGTCAGCATTACAATGTTTTCACTAGTCATGATAACCTCTTAATTTAAATGTTTGTGTTTGTTGTATTTTAATTTCGGATCTTATCTGACAATTTGCATTGGACATGCCACAGTATTTATATTCCCCAATGCTGTCTATCAATCTGTAATTTATGTATTTTTAAAATAAAGGTTTTGGTCGAAAACAGAATTGATCGTAACCATTGCGTTACCCGTTACCAAAAACCAGCATAATGGCGTTACTTTTTCCAGAACAATTACTTAACCCTCAATTGCAACACATTTTGGAAGGGATAAACAAACTTGCGGATCAAATTGAAAGAGACTTCAAGCCCGGATTCCTGAGCCGAAGTCTCTTTTATTGGAAAGGATTAGGCAGCTTTATTTGAATCGGCAATGATGGCATTAAAAACATCGGCCTCCATTACTTCTATTTCAAGCAGTTTATTTGCAACGACATGCAACAATTCTTCTTTCTCTTTTAACAGGGAAAGTGTTTTTTCATATCGTTCGTCTATGGTTTTTGCAATTTTTTCATCAATATAATTTTGAGTATTTTCCGAATATTCTTTTCGCTCGGACGATTGCACGCCGCCCAGGTAGGACGTTTGATTACTACCCAGGTAGACATTTTTAAATTTATCGCTCATGCCATATTCGGTGATCATCTTGCGTACAATATCTGTGGCGCGGGACAAGTCATTGGACGCCCCGTTGGATATTTCTCCAAAAATAACCTGCTCGGCTGCTCGACCGCCCAACAAGACATCGATTCTTCCCAGCAACTCATCCTCCGTGATCAGAAATCGATCTTCAGACGGAAGCTGCATGGTATATCCTAAGGCCCCAAGTCCCCTGGGAACAATCGATATTTTTTGTACCGGGTCGGCCCCTGGAGAGAACGCTGCTGCCAGGGCATGTCCGGTCTCATGATATGCCACGATCTTTTTCTCTTTTTCATTCATAACCCGGCTTTT
This sequence comes from Pseudomonadota bacterium, assembly GCA_022360105.1. The sequence continues at coordinate 16,738 of JAKSDL010000118.1, read as the reverse complement.
CTTTTCCAGTCCCGCCACCAGTTTCTCGATAGCTTCCGAAAAATCGCCTTGAACAACCTTGGTGCGTTGGTTCCTGACAGCCAGGATCGCTGCTTCGTTAACCAGGTTTGCTAAATCCGCACCGGAAAAACCTACTGTTGCCGCTGCGATCTTGCCAAAATCAACTTTGCTGTCAACTTTGACCTTTTTGGCATGAATACCTAGAATTGCTTTGCGTCCGTCCAAATCGGGACGATCAACTAATATTTGTCTATCAAACCTGCCGGGTCTCATCAAAGCCGGGTCTAAAATCTCAGGTCGATTAGTCGCCGCCAGAATAATGACTCCACCCTTGGAATCAAACCCGTCCATTTCAACCAGCAGTTGATTCAGGGTTTGTTCACGTTCATCATTACCAGCAATGGATGCTCCCCGACTCTTGCCAATGGCATCCAGTTCGTCAATAAACACGATACATGGGGCATTTTTTCGAGCTTCCTGAAACAGGTCTCTCACCCTGGCAGCCCCGACACCAACAAACAATTCAACGAAATCTGCTCCACTCATTTTGAAGAACGGAGTCCCCGCCTCGCCTGCAACGGCTTTTGCCAACATGGTTTTACCGGTACCCGGAGGCCCAACCAAAAGGACTCCCTTAGGTACTTTGCCGCCAATGGCATCGTATTTTTCGGAGTTCTTCAGAAAATCCACTACTTCAACCAACTCTTCTTTTGCTTCATCTGCTCCTGCCACATCAGCAAAGTTAACACCGGTGTCTCCTTCGGAAATCAGTTGGGCTTTGTTTTTCCCAAAAGACATAACACCACCGGCTCCTCCTTTAAGCCTGGAAGACAGAAACCACCAAAGAGCAATCATCAGTCCGAGCGGTAGAATCCAAGTCAGCAGGACATTTCCAAACACTTCGCCAGCTGAAACGGGTCGTGTGTAATACTCAACTCCGTTTGCATCCAGCAACGGGATGAAAGTAGAATCTTCCACCGGAACTGTTCGGTATACCCCCTGGTTACCCGGCGATCTGTTTGTGTTTTGATTATTTTTTAACTCAGCGCTGGATAATGATGAACCGACATAATATGAATCACTAAGCTCCACTCGTTTAATTTCACCAGAGCTTACTCTTTGCTTAAATTCGCTAAATTCAATGGTTTGAGGCTTTTCAGCAAATAGCGAGTTAACCATAAAAATTAAAAGAAAAAATCCGGCGAAATACCACATGTTGAAGGAAAAAGGTGGGCGCTTTTCGGGAGGTTTTAATCCAGATTCATTGTTTCCATCCTTTTTATCACTATCCTTGATGATGTTGGACAGGCGATCTCTTTTTATATCTACCTGACGTTCCTTTTTCGGGCGTTCAATCGTATCATCCATGGTTTCTCCATTAAATCAATTAAGTCATTGATTATCCGATCCGAATTAAGAAATTAACACAATTTTCGGCCCGGTATTCCTTTAAAAAACTGGTTAAAAAAATAATCGCAGTCTTTAGATATATCCTAAAAACTGCGAAGCTTGTGCCAAAAATAAAACAGGTTTGGAACGGCCGACACAGTGATTTTGCGGGGGAAGCAACCCACAGAAAGCCGGTCCGCCTCCAAACCTGTCGGGGTAAGTTTAGGTTGCTTTTACTTCAATTTTGCGAACGTTATCCTTTGCTTTTTCAGATTTTGGCAAGGAAACAGTCAACACGCCGTTTTTAAATGATGCTTTTATCTTCTCTGCATCAACTTCCTGGGGAATCCTGATGGACCGTTCAAACGAACCAAATCGACGCTCAACACGATAAAAGTCCTTGGATTTTTTCTCATCACCGGATTTTTTTTCGCCTTTAATTGTCAGTACGTCTTCTTGCAGAGAAACCTGAATATCTTTTTCATCAAGACCCGGAAGCTCTGCATTGATTTCGATTGAAGGTTCATCATTACTGATATCGATTTTTGGCGAAAAAGGCCCTATTCGCTCTTTGCTTACTAACGAAGACGGGAATCGACCAAAATCAGTAAAAAATCCGTCAAACAACCGGTCTATCTCTGCTTGAAAAGACTGAAAAGTCCCCGGTAAATTGGCATTTCCATAATTATCATTTTTTCTATTCCGAATAACTAAATCTCTAAGTGCCATGGTAGTCTCCCTGGTTTTTCTTTTATGTTTTACAGTCTATGTTGTTGGTAAGCTGTGGAGTGATCCACAGCTTGTTCTATCAGGTGATTTGAATACTGCGAGGTTGTGCCTCAGGAATTTTGGGAAGTACCAGTGAAAGCACTCCATCTTCCATTTTTGCCTCGATACCGGACTGATCGATTTTATTGGAAAGTTCGAACTGTCTTGTATAGTTGCCAACGTTGTATTCGGTGTAGAGCGGCTTAAGATCGGAATAATCCTTCATGTTTATCTTGCCGTCGATTTTAAGAACATTCTTCTCCAGATTTACTGCGATATCTTCTTTTGCTACGCCCGGCATATCCATAAAAACAAGCAGTTCATTCTCATTTTCAACAATATCCGTTGCAGGAATATACCGCTTTAAAGGAGTTGTATGCTCTTTTTGGGTTTCGAGTTCTTTTTTCTCTTGCATCACTAAATCTTTTTTTTGTTCGTTCATGATAATCTCCAAATGTTAAGTATATATTTGTCGAATGTTAGTTTTGTTTCTGTGTTTTATGCGACCCTGATCTGCTTTGGTTTGTCGCTCTCAGCCCTGGGCAGTACAACTTTCAAAACACCGTTTTGGTAGTCCGCTTTGACAGCTTCCGTTTCCACACGATGAGGCAGACGAATTGTGCGATCAAATTTACGTGCTTGTCGTTCAGCCCTGTGAAAACTTGCATTTTCCGGATAATTCAGATTTCTCTCACCTGAAATTCGAAACAGGTTGTCCTTTATCTCTATCTGAATATCCTCTTTCTTCATCCCCGGAATCTCTGCAGTCAAAACAACATCATCCCCTTGTTGAAAAAGATCCAGAGATGGATATGATCCTCGCGCCGTGGTGCTTTTTTCAAAATAATCGTTTCGATGGGCAGCTTCGACAGCTTGTTGAACAGACAAAAGAGTTTCAATTGCATTTGAAAATCTACCAAACATAATTACCTCCGAATTTTAATTTACTGATGAACTATATTAAAAATTTTTTTATGAATTAAGCTCTGCCCTGTAATTTGCATTCAACATGCCAAATATAATTAGTTTTTATTTTCAAATACTTAAAAGTGATTACTCACTAAATAGGCCATTTTGGCTTAGTAATAATTATATTTACTATGGTTGACAATATTTTATGGCACTTTTTAAAACAATTTGGCCCAGTAGAGGATTAAATTACAAATTATTGGGCAGAAAAAAACACTCGTGAATTGAGTTATAGAGGAGAGATCTTCGTCGGAACGGCTCTTTGGATAGACCAAGTCACTCTGGTTTTATTGCAATCCAAATCGACTTGGTATTGTGATGCGGGTCAGTCACCAATGACGGTGGATTAACCGGCTTTTTGACTGGGTATTTGTGCAAGATCTTGAAGCTGTTTGTTAAAGCTGACCAAATCCGTTGTCGGCATCTGGCAACTTCCCTCTCGGCATATGTATGCAGTGGTTTTACCTTCCAAAACCTGATGACTGTATAAATAGGGGATATTCTCCATTAACGTTGGCCGGGGATCTTGCTGGCATATCACCAACACCTCAACCTGTGGCAAAAAATACTGTTTGATGGCCTTAAGGAAGGGCACTCCTTCATCAGGGCTGTTTGCCGTAGCAATAACAATTTCTACAGGTTTAGCCAGGGAGAGTTCAAACGCTGCCAGCAATTCGGAATAGCCCGCTGATCCGCCGGACTCCCCACCTAAAAAACAGGAAAGCGCCTTTTCAAATCTCTTTTTGTAGGCAACATTCAGAGTAAGATTGTACAATCGCTGCAGGTTGCGAACACAGATTGAATTACCGGAAGGCAACGCCCCGTCGGAAACGGGCTTCTCCCTGGCTATTAAGGTCTCCTGATCGTTTCCGGTCATGTAAAAGCCTCCCCTTGCCGAGTCTTCAAAAAATTCTTGAAGGGTTTGATCATGGGTCTGTGCCAGGCCTAACCATTTTTCATCCTGAGTCACCTGCAAAAGATCCAGGCAAGCCGCAATGTAATTTGCGTAGTCACTTAAAAAGGCTTTGTATTTTAATTCTCCGTCTTTGAAGGAGCGGAAAAGCCTCCCTTTCACGGTCATTGAGTGATTGATAAATTCTGCGGCCTTCGCAGCTGCATTCACATATTTCTCTTCATTCAATATGCCCCCTATGATAGCAAAAGCTGATATCATCAACCCATTCCAGGAGGCAATGATTTTTTCATCTCTCAGCGGCAACGGACGCTTATTTCGTTCCTTATAAAGTATCTTCCCAATGGTTCGGAGTTGCTGTTTAAGCTCCCCGGGGGTAATTCCAAGCTCCCGGGCACTATCAGTGATTTCTTTGTTTAGAAAAAAAATATTGCGTCCCTCAAAATTACCCGATTCTGTAGCCCCCCATACATTAGCCACTAACTCGAATTGCTTATCATCTAATACAGATTTCAATTCAGTGGGAGTCCAGGTAAAGTAGTACCCCTCCTCCTGTTCTCCTTTATCGTTGAGGCTATCGGCATCGGTTGCAGAATAAAATGCTCCTGAATCCGCAGTCATTTCCCTTAACACATATTCCAGAATGTCAGTTGCAATATCCTTAAACCCTTCATCCTTGGTGATCTGGTGTCCTTCAATATAGGCCACAGCCAGTAATGCATTGTCATAAAGCATCTTTTCAAAATGCGGCACCAGCCATTCCTCGTCGGTGGAATAGCGGTGAAATCCGCCACCAACTTGATCATACATCCCACCGGCGGCCATTTTTTTTAAACTATGCGTCACCATGTCCAATAAATCTTGCTTTCCCGTCCGCATGTAATGTCTCAGTAAAAAACCGTTAGGGAGACTACTGGGAAATTTTGGCGCTCCCTGAATACCACCAAAACGCGAATCATATGCGCCTTTATACATCTTGGCAGCAGCATCCAACAGAGAAACCTGGGGCAGAGATGTCCCAGCCTGTGGATTCAAATGTTGCTCAATGGCTGCTGTTAATTGGTCGCATGAGCGTTGAATGTCTTGCGGGGCGTTTTTGTATACCTGGGCAATGCGATTTGCAATTGTTAAAAATCCGTAAAGCGCTCCCCTGTCTCCGTTCCTGGCTGGAAAATAGGTGCCCCCCCAAAATGGTTTGCGTTCCGGGGTTACCGTCACATTTAGCGGCCACCCTCCGCTGCCGGTCATTGCTTGTACGGCTGCCATATAAACGGCATCAACGTCAGGTCTTTCTTCACGATCAACCTTGATACAAACGAAATTCCGGTTTAAAAACTCGGCGATTTCCAGATCCTCAAAGCTTTCTTCCTCCATGACATGGCACCAATGGCAGGTTGAATAACCTATGCTGACAAGAAGCGGTCGATTCAATTCCTTCGCTATTTCAAAAGCTTCATCCCCCCAGGGATACCAGTTCACAGGGTTGTGTGCATGTTGCGCCAGATAGGGACTTGTCTCCAGGAAAAGCCGGTTTGTGTAGAGTGCAGCTCCCTCGCTGTTTTTATGTCTCGTCCTGGGTTGATAGGTCTTCCCCAGTTTTTGGTATTTGGTAGTCAATGATTCTAGGAGTGACCGGTCCTGGGATTCTGCCCCCGGCAGACCTTGGAAGGGTATTTCTTGTGAGGCTTTATTCGATGCATTCATAACAGTATCCACTTAAAAGGTTGAAATGCTTTTAAGGGACAATGCTGCAAGAATCAGGTAATTATACAGACTTGTGCAATATTAATGTGTTTAATTTTACATTATCCGATTCCGCCCGGACAATTAAGGGGATATTCCTTTATATTCAGCGGAACTATTCTTCCGGTTTGTTAAGTTGATGGTTCATCGCATAGGAAGGAATGTCCGCAAAAGGTTTCCCGATAATCTGGGCAGGCACCCCGGCAGCGGTGCTGTGGGGAGGTATGTTGGTGAGAACAACACTGCTGGCAGCAATTTTGCTGTATTCTCCAATTTCCACGTTTCCCAGGATCTTTGCCCCGGCACCGATCAGAACGCCTTTTCTCACCTTTGGGTGTCTGTCGCCAATGACATTTCCGGTTCCACCCAGGGTAACTTCATGCAGTATGGATACATCATCCTCAATCACTGCTGTTTCTCCAATTACAACGCTGGTCGCGTGGTCCACCAGAATTCCCTTTCCAATCCTTGCTGCGGGATGAATGTCTACACCAAACAATTCAGACATTCTGTTTTGAAGATGAGTTGCCAATCCTTTTCTCTCGCTTTTCCACAGAGCATGAGCAATTCTATAGGATTGAAGCGCATGAAACCCTTTGAAATGTAAAAACGGTTCAATTATATTGTGAGCGGCTGGGTCCCTTTCATGTATGGCGGCTAAATCAGCTCTATATTCCTGGCCGATATTGGGATTGGCTTCAAAAACCTCATCAATGAGCTCTCTCATTAACATGGGCTGAAGGCTGGGACCGGAAAGCTTGCCTGCCAACAGAAACGCCAGGGAATCTTCCAGGGTTTTGTGATTGAGAATGATTGCGTGAAGAAAACTGGCTAATATTGGCTCCTTGCCCGCTTCTTTTGTTGCTTCCTCAAAAAGTTGCGTCCATATTGAATCATTTTCCATAACTCAAAGCCTCTATTTTATCACCAGATGTGATTCGTCAGTGTATGATCGATGGTGTGGATGGTCACTTGTTTTCTGCTTGCCGGATCTGCGAATTCCATTAAATCAGATTGCTCGTTATTAACAAGCTTGATAATGTAATCTTATTGTAAACTTTAACGATAAACACGGACTGTGGTCAACTAACATCTGGTATTTCCCAGGGAGTTGCATTCGGACTTTCAGCGCTCTTCCAACAATACTTTAACCTTCACCTGAACCGATAAAATATCTTCTCTGAACCACCCACCGGGAGCTATTGATGAATTTTTCTGATGATCAGTTACAGCGCTACAACCGACACATCATATTGTCGGAATTTGGAATTGAAGGGCAACAGAAGGTTGCAAACGCAAAAATTCTGGTAATTGGAAGCGGTGGTTTGGGATCGCCCGCCATATTGTATCTGGCAGCTGCCGGTGTGGGAACCCTGGGCATAGCAGATGGTGATGTTGTTGATCTTAGCAATTTGCAAAGGCAAATCATTCACACCACTCCAGGTTTAAATACGTCCAAGGTATTATCCGCCAAAGAGCGCATCCGGGTTCTCAATCCGGATGTTAAGCTGGAGCTGATAGAGGAGTTTATTTCCGCTAAAAATATCATGCATACCATTGCCGATTATGATTTTGTGATTGATGGCACCGATAATTTTTCTTCAAAATTTTTGATTAACGATGCCTGCGTTTTATCTCAAAAGCCTTTTGTACATGGCGGAATTTTAAGATTTCAAGGACAACTAATGTCTGTTATTCCCTCTCAGACAGCGTGTTATCGTTGCATATTCAACGAACCGCCTCCGGAAGGTTCCGTACCCTCATGCAGCGATGCCGGCGTATTAGGGACTGTCCCCGGCGTACTTGGTACCATGCAGGCAACCGAATGCATTAAATTCGTTATTGGACAGGGTACCATGATGACCAATCGTTTGCTGGTTTACGATGCTCTGCATGCCACATTCAGTCCCATAACCGTCAAGAAAAACAGCAAATGCCCTGTTTGCGGGGATCATCCCACCATAACCAAACCAGTTGATTATAATACGGATTTCTAAAACCCGGACCAAATCCACCCTGAAGCTACAATAATAAGCTTTGTTGGCATAAAAGTATCACCTGAATGCTCTGACAGACGCTTCACATTCGTTCGGGTGACGTCCGGGTCCGATTCTCTCAATTAAACAACATTGGGACCTATCCTGAACAGACCACGCAGCTAACAGCAGGATCATCGTTTTCAGTCAGATCCAAATCAACAATGGTTCCCGGCACAGTAATATCGTCCAGGTATTTCAAAGCTAGACGCAAGATACTTATTTGCCTGAACCGCTGCTTGGGAAATGAAAACGGGTGTCCAAGGGGAAATCCGGTGAATATTGATCTCGGAGGCTTAATCCGACTGGTAATTTCCTTGGAGAACGTAATGGATATTGTTGAAATCCCTGCTTTTTCAATTTCTCGTTGTATCAATCCGACCGATTGATTACAAAGGCCTCAGGCAGGGGAGAGGACTACTACGTCCACTCCATCCTCCTTTAAATACGCGGCAACTTCCGGCGCTGATTTTTGTACCAGTTTTTCCATCTGGCTGTTTTGCAAGTGTCCCATAAATGAAAAGTGACGCTTATTCACCTCGCCAATTTCACCGGTTTCAGCAAGGTTTCTCAATGGCTCAATGGGAAACACCACATTGATATCTGCGTCGGCATCCTTATGCTCATAATAATTATGGGTGATTTTTAGGTGCCTCATTTCTGTGTCAGTATATATTTCCCGGTAGCTATGGTCTCCATCGGGATCATTCATATTGAACGATTCCTGCGTGCGCAGATGAACGCCACCGGTTGTAACAAGGCTGACGTTGCAATCCTCAATCGGTTTGTTGAGGGGGTGCCAGGGAGAATCATCAAAAACCGGTCCCTGGCTTTTCCTCTCCCAAGCCCTGAAAAGTGCCGGGTGACGTGTTAAAACCCTTGCAATAGTCCTGTCTTTAATTTGTCTTAATTTGGAAATCATTCTTTGTCATCTCGGCTGATCAAAAAAATTACCTTGACCAAACCCGTTGTATTTTCTGAATTTTATTCAACAGTTCGTCTGCATCCACAGTGTTCGGCACCAACTCCTTCCGGCGAGTTGATACCAAAAAATAACTACCGTCTCAAGCAGGCCTGTCGAAAACCAAAAGCGTGTATTTTAACAGATAATCTTGAGTGTCCGATATTTATTAGCAGTCAGTAAAGACACTGACCTGCTTTGTTAGTTAATTTATTGATTTTATAAACTATAATCAGGAAACCTGAAACGACTAAAAATATCTGCTTATAATGAAATCAAAACAGCAAGACATCCGTGGCTATAATTAAAGGGAAATATACGATTCCCGAACATTTAGTGCCGGAGTGGCCAATCATGAGCAAGTTATTTACAAAAACAGAATACAATCAGGCATATCGTTACGCGATTTCCCTATGCAATGATCCGGATGAAGCTTTCGATCTTTTACACACATCGTTTGAGAAAATACTAAAAAGAGGTGTGGAACATCTGGATAATCCCAAAGTGTATCTTTTTAGAATTATACGTAATGAATTTATCGATCGTTATCGCAGACGCAAAAAGATGCAATTGAGCGAATTTAACGATGAGCTGGCTGTTGTTCAGCTTGATGAAAACCAACTGGAAAAACTGATAATCAATAAAGATGAAATCAGTCATATCCTGGCTGACGTTAATCCGACCGATAGAGAGTTGCTCTATTTGTCAGTCGTTGAGGGATACAGCATTTCGGAGATTTCGGAGTTAAATGGCACGCCCAGGGGAACTCTCCTCTCCAAGCTGCATCGATTGAAATTGAAAATAAGAAATAAATTTCAAGCCAATTCAGCGGAGAAAACGGGATGAAATCAAACTTAAAAGAAGCAACCAAAGATTATTACAATTCCTTTAAGCTCTCTTCCAAACAGCTCAACCAGTTGGAATCTCTGGAAAGAGAACACCATTTTCAAGCATCAAAAACACCGACAAACAAAAACTGGTTTCTTCCAATTGCGACCCTTGTAGCCGGCATTTTTCTGGTTATGTATTTCAAACCTTCACCAGAACCTGAAACGTACCACAGCGGGCTCGCTAATGAAATTGCCTATAATTACAACAAAACCCTGTCACCGGAGTTTCGAGGCCGTTCTATACCGGAAATAAAACAACATTTTTCAAAACTGGACTTTCAGCTTGTCTCTTCCCAACACAACAAAATATCAGATTTTAAACTGATCGGCGGACGCTATTGCTCAATAAACAAACAACTTGCCGCTCAATTAAAGTTGGTAGGCAACAATAACAATGAAACGCTCTCTTGGTATCAACTTCCGTTGCCCAGGGATCGACGAATAATCAATAGAAATACGGAGATCTATCACAACGGAGTAAAATTGGTCATGTGGACTGAAAAAGGTGTGTTACACGTTTTGGCAGGCAAGCATTGACAAACAAGACCCCCAAACCCCTGTAGAAAACTGATTGCGGAGATTTCCTCCTTTTGACCGCAATAAATGACGTTCCCAAGCGTCGGTTTAAAACCACTTTGTCATCAACGATTTTCTACAGGGGTTGAACTTCACATTCAATTACCATCAAGAAACCAGGTAGCCTTTAGCCAGTTCTTCATATTCCTTGATCTGTTCCTTTTTCCATTTTTTGCCCAATCCCAGTTCCTTTGCCATTAGGTCTGCAACCTGGGGAGCAGCTTCCAGGCTGGCCCTGGCGTTTAACAACAGGCATCGGGTTCTGCGTGACAAAAAATCTTCAACTGTCCGCGCCATCTCATTCCTGACAGCCCAAACAACTTCACCTGCCGAAGTGGAGAATTCAGGTGAAAGCTTTTTCTCGTATTCTTTTTTCTCACGCAGCAAGTCTTGAATTTGCGGAGCATCCGAACCATACAAAGCCAAATCGCCAAATCTTTCCGAATGTTTGTGGTAACCGTGAATATGCAGATTTTTTGTAACACACTCACGTGATTCGAGATGTGCTATCATGGCTGCCTGCTTCACGGTATCCTGAGCCATTTTACGATAGGTGGTCCATTTTCCGCCTGCGATGGTGACCAGACCTGACCTGGAAATGCTTAAAGAGTGATCCCGGGAAAGAGCTGCGGTTTCCATGGCATCTTCACCGCTGATCAGGGGTCTTAAACCCGCGAAAACACTTAAGACGTCCTCACGGGTAGGATCTTTGGTCAAATATCTGGCTGCATGAGTGATCAAAAAGTCAATTTCCTCTTCTCTTGCCAATGGTTCCAGCTCGGATTGGTCGACGGCCGTATCGGTAGTACCTACTAACACCTTGTCATGCCAGGGGATGGCAAACAAGACCCTGCCATCGTCCGTATGAGGAACCATTATCGCGCTGTCTCCCGGCAAAAAGGATTTATCCAGAACTATGTGTATGCCTTGGCTGGGCTTAACAAGCGGTCTGGCATCTTCGAAATCCATTTTTCTAATCGTATCGCTAAACACACCGGTTGCATTAATCACAACCTTTGCCTTCAGCTCGTATTCCTTTTCTATTTCTTCATCTCGGGCAATAACACCACAGGTTTGACCATCTTTTTTTATTAAGTTAACAACTTTGAAGTAATTTAACAGCGTGCCTCCCTGTTCGGCTGCTGTTTGAGCCATGTTGATGACCAGCCTGGAATCGTCAAATTGCCCGTCGTGGTAGATCACACCTCCTCTTAAGCCTCTTTTCTCTACAGTGGGAATATGCTTGATGGTTTTCTCCTTGGATAGATTTTTAGACGCTCCAAACCCTCTCTTGCCGGCCAATACATCATACAATTTAAGACCAATGCCGTAAAAGGGCCCTTCCCACCAATCATAATTGGGGACTACAAACAAAAGGTTATGAACCAGATGAGGAGCGTTTTCCAATAATAATCCTCTTTCTTCCAACGCTTCCAGCACCAGGGAGACGTTTCCCTGTTGAAGGTAGCGCACTCCGCCGTGAATTAGTTTTGTACTTCGACTTGAGGTGCCCTTGGCGAAATCGCTTTGTTCCAGAAGCAACACCTGGTATCCCCTGGCTGCCGCGTCAATTGCAATACCTACACCGGTTGCACCGCCCCCGATAACAATAATGTCCCATTCTCCTTTTTGATCTTCAAGTCTTGAAATCATTTCACTACGCTTCATGAGGCAGTTCCTCCCTTGGTAATAGGTTAGGTACAAAATAACTGATCAGTCGGCACGCCACACGCAAGACTGCTGTTTGCCGTTTATAAGAAATAATCTTGTTGAGTTGCCGGCGGTTTACCCGATGATGGTTTTAAACTCCCAACAATTTCAGTCTACAATCTCCATGCCAGTTCATACCACATCTTTGTTGCCTGATATGGTTATCCCGAAAAGTCTTTTAACTTGGCGCTTTCATAGACCGTAGTCACCGGCCATAACGCGCGAGTCAATAGATCATCAACCTTTTATACGAACCGTTTGGACGAATTCAGCACCGAGGTTTAAAACTCAGTTTTTCAATTGTTATAGGTCAATAGGCGCTGAAAAATCCAACTTTTATTGAAGGAAACATATTGAAACGCTCACTTTCAATGGATACTATTATATCCAATCGTCCATCTACTTGCAGCACATGTTTTTGCGCTTTGAGATAGATAAAAAAACCTTGATAACAAAGACTTATGTTTAAGGGCTTTTTCATCTATCCACAAAGTTGGTTTTGAAAACCAAAAGCGAAATTTTAAAAGGCTAATCCATAACAATTTATTATGGCTGGTCGGACGTTTTCCAAATCGTGTGGGAGTCAATCGTTTCAATTCTTTTAAGCATACCGGCGTTTAGAGGTGTATTGGTTTGTGAAATGATAACCTACATACATTTGGAGTTGTATCTACAAGTAGAATTCAAGATGATGCTCTTAATCAACACGTTGCTGTGTTGTACTAACTATCGCTGATTGGAAGGCTTTTGATCAGCAAAATGAACAAAATCACAATTTGATACCACGGAGATACTAAATGGGGAGAAATTATAAATGGTTTATCACTGTGATGTTAGGTCTATTTTCAGTGATGCTGCTAACATCTAATGGATTTGCAGACACAACTACTGCTGACGGAATGCCGGCTGGCTATCCGACTTGGTTCTGGCCCACCATATTGTTTGTAGTCACCTTCGTTATGGGTGTTTTTGCCGTACTTGGCGGAGTTGGTGGTGGTGTACTATACGTGCCCATTATCAGTGGCTTTTTTCCATTCCATCTTGACTTTGTAAGAGGTGCCGGACTTCTCGTAGCTCTTTCAGGTGCTTTGGCAGCAGGACCCGGTTTATTGAAAGCCAATCTTGCCAGTTTACGACTTGCCATTCCTTTGGCTTTGATCGCTTCAACCTGCGCTATCATTGGTGCAATGATCGGTCTGGCTTTACCAACAAACATCGTTCAGATTTGCCTTGGTGCGACTATCCTGGGAATCTGTGTGTTGATGCTCACGGCAAAAAAATCTGAGCTTCCGGACGTACCAAAGGCTGACAATCTTTCCACAGCCCTTAGAATTTACGGTGTTTATCGTGAAGACAGTACCGGCGAAACAATCAACTGGAAAATCCATAGAACTCCTGTTGGACTAGTTTTATTTGTGGGTATCGGAATTATGGCTGGTATGTTCGGCCTCGGTGCCGGCTGGGCTAATGTTCCCGTATTGAACCTGGTGATGGGTGCCCCCCTGAAAATCAGTGTGGCAACCAGTAAGTTCCTCCTTTCAATTACCGATACTTCTGCAGCCTGGGTGTATCTGAATCAAGGCTGTGTGATTCCAATGATGGTTGTTCCTTCATTGGTAGGTATTATGCTCGGTTCCTTCGTTGGCGTAAGAGTTCTGAAAGTCGCCAAGCCTACTTTTATCCGCTGGATGGTTATTGCTATTCTGGTATTGGCCGGTGCCAAAGCTCTTTCCAAAGGTTTGGGATTCTAATTCTGAGATAACTATCGATCAATTTAACATTAAATATCCTTAATATTCTGGAGGAATCTAAATGAGTGAAAATAACAACGCTTCCCTGGAAGCGACCCCGGAACAGGTGCTATATGCTAACTTGTTGAACAAAGGTATGTTGATCGGATTGATCCTGCTCTTTGTGACCTTTTTTATCTATATATTTGGAATTATGAAGCCATACATCCCCATTGAAGAGCTCTCCAACTACTGGGGTTTGAGTGTTACCGAATATCTAAAAACTGCAAACATCCCCACCGGTTGGGGATGGGTTGACATGCTGGGTTTTGGAGACTTTGTCAATTTTCTCGGGATTGTAGTCCTTTCAGGAGTAACCATTTTATGTTACCTGGCTATCGTTCCCACTTTATTAAAAAGTGGCGACAAGGTATACGCCGTCCTGGCCCTGATTGAAGTTGCAGTTCTGAGTCTGGCTGCAAGTGGCGTTTTGGTAGCTGGTCACTAGTTAAAAGCTTGAAACCGGGAGAATACTCTCCCGGTTTCACTTGCCATACAGATCACCAATCATGCTGAACCCGTTCCGTCGGATTCAGCAGATTAGCAACCTCTCCCTTAGGACCTGCAATCGTAACCAATTCGAATTAACCCGCTTCGAGAATCGGCACGACATTTACTTTGACTTCCAGTTTGTTTTTAAAATCCGCCAATAGCGTCTCTATACTGGAAACAGTGTTATTATTCAGGAAATTCCCGGTTTCAACTGAAATATGGGCAGTACCGTCGGTAATACTGACTTTAGCCGTGGGATGTTTATCAACAACTCTTGCATACAACCTGGCTTCCAGAGCTTTATTGGCGAGTTCCGACTTTGACTTGTCGGTTGTTTGAAATCCCGGCAGCTTTGCTGCTTGCAGAATAACATCCACGGCTTCATCAAGAGATGTGTTCTTCAGATTCACCGTGAGATCGTAAAGATTTGGATCCCTGGTATCTAATCCATACAAGTGATATCCCCAAGCCTGGCGCTCATCATCATCTTTTTCTATCAATCGTCTTGCTTCCCTGGGAGTCACGTCGTGTTGGCTTACCTCTTCGGCGATTCTGTCTTCAATATCAGAAACGACCAGGACTTTCAAAACATGAGGGATACCTTGAACGAAAAAATGTCCGGCCATACCATGATAAATCACATTGTCATCAGCCAAACGGCTCAAAATGGCTTCCTTAATATAGGCAATATATTTTTCCTTGCCGTAGAAGAATCGGTCCAGAATGGACGGGGCATTATCAATTGCCCGGGTCAGCTTTATTTCCGGAATATTAAAGTGCTCAGAAGCTTCCAAGAGCACTTCTCTTGAGATAACCCGGTAGGACAACTTTTCAGAGAGTCGTTTTGCTACCTGCTTGCCCTTGCCACACAGTCCACTCGAAATCGTGATAACTGCCATAATTGACTCCCTAACTTGGATTTTTTGATTTGAAGGTACCAGTGTAAAAGACCGACCTTCGATTTAACATTTTTACTAACCAAATTTAAACTTCAGCAATCATGCCAAAAACCCATTTGTTTAAGCGCTATGTAGACCTCCTGACCATGGTCTAGCGCAGCCTTTGGAGCCGGATCACACCTGTACCCGCTTTGAGATTGTATCACTCATCGAGACACTTTTGTTCGAAACAGTGTCTCGATCTTGATTTATGAATGAAATTGAGGGAAGAATGATGCAGAAAAATATTATGACTGTTACCATTGTAAAAGCTTTATACCTGATGAGTAACAGCAGGCACTTCACAAATTAACTGGTCACCTGGATATGGACATAGCAATTCTGGCATTTGATAACTGCACAGCGCTGGGACCCATTGGTCCCCTGGAAATTCTTCATAAAACCAACCCCATATACAGCGAACTCAAGCCTGACAAAGCGAGCAATCCCTTCTTTGATCTCAAATTGGTAGGCGTAAAAAAGAAAAAGGTTATCTCGACCAATGGATTACCTATCCATTGCGAAGAAACAATTGACAGCTTAAAACACAGCGATTTGGTGATTATTCCAGCCCTGGATGACGATATTCTGAGCAATTTGGAGATTAATCAACCCGTGATCCCCTGGTTGAAAGCAATGTACAAAGCAGGAGCCGAATTGGCCAGTATTTGCACAGGAAGTTTTATGCTGGCTGAAACCGGGTTGCTCGATGGCAAAATGGCGACCACTCACTGGACCGCTGTGGAAACATTCAAAGAACGCTACCCGGCAGTAAATCTGAAGCCACAAAACATCATTGTTGATGAAGGCAGGATTTGTATGTGTGGTGGTGCCACCGCTTTTTTAAACCTGATGATCTATCTAGTGGAAAAATTCTGCGGCAAAGACGTGGCAGTCATGGCATCCAAGATTTTTTTAATCGATATCAACAAAAATTCCCAGGATACCTATTCAATATTCAGTGTTCAAAAGAATCACAGTGACCAGGAGATCCTGGCTGCCCAGGGTTATATTGAAAGCAATCTCCATCGGCGGGTCAGCGTGGAAGAAGTGGCCAAAGCCTCCGCAATCAGCAAACGTAATTTTGTCCGTCGTTTTAAAAAAGCCACTGGCAACACTCCGGTTGAGTATATCCAGCGAGTCAAAGTAGAGCAGGTAAAAAAAGCGCTTGAATTCGGCAGGGACTCCATTGAGATTCTGGTGAGAGAAATCGGCTATGAAGATATCGACAGTTTTCGCAAGGTCTTTAAAAAAATCACCGGAGTTTCACCCCTGGAATATCGAAAAAAATACCAGTTGGTGCCCAATTAATACTCGGTTTAATGGCAACCGCAACTGGCGCTTTCCTTTCCCCGAAACCAAGAGCTTATGGTATGGGCAGCACAATCGATGCAAACGACTGTAAATCATGATTTTAAGGTCATTGTCCTACTTCAACTATACCTTGAAAATTCAGCGTGATAAAAATTGGCTATTTTTCTTTCAAGCTTGGCCTTTTTGACAGGATCGACTAAAATTGTATTAACAGTCTTCCTTTTTCACCGAAAACTGTGTAACTCATAG
>JAKSDL010000902.1 GCA_022360105.1 Pseudomonadota bacterium | reverse complement strand
TCTATTATTTGAGAAAAAGCAAATTGATGATGTAAGCAGCGTAATTTCTTGCTATCAATTCCACCAAATCAAGCAAAGAGCGATTTATCACTCCTGATCATCCGACTGTGCAGTGTCATGTTAAATATGACCTTGTTCAGATATCCATCGGCCGGTTGAAACAATTCATGATATCAATGGTTGACATGCTAGCACATTTTTAATCCACTTGCAGTAAATCGAATAAAAAAATTGCAAGGCTTCCTTTCCAAAGTAGATCATGTGGCAAAATAGAGTGAAACACCTTTTATTAATCCTGCTGTGTACCTGTTTTTTTGAATCACCATTGACAGGAAATACCCCGTCAGCGGTTGAACAGCAGGTTAAAGTCCTTAACCGGAGACTTGAGCAAAATCTGCTTCAAAGTAATAAGCATCTTGAAAACAGTGAGTTTCATCAAGCCGAGGTTTTGACAACCCAGGTATTAGCAGATTTGGATATCTTATTGGAAGCGACAATGCCGTTAGATGAGAGAATCAACCAGTTGATAGAAAAAGAGGAAATTATTCTAAATGAAACAAAGAAAATAAAAGCGGGTGCACAAAAGATGTCGCAACAAGAAGCTGCGAACAAGAAGCTTGAAAACTTGATTTTCGACCAGGTGAAAAACAGGGAGAAAACCAAAGCTGCTGCGACCCTAACGAAAAAGCAACTGGAGGAAGCTCAAAATAAATCTTCCCAAGTCGACGGTCAACAAGCGGATAAGCAAGGTGGAGAGCAAAAAGTACTTAATGAAGTGAAAGAACTTTTGAACGATTCTGCCAATTTGCAAACTGCAGCCATTGATAATCTGGAAGAAGAGAAGTTCAAAGAGGCGATTCAGTTTGAATCTGATGCATTGGAGACCTTAAAAGAAGCCTTGGATAAATTGCGTCAACATTCGAAATCTCAAAACCAAGCGGGGAACAATCAACAACCAGGCCAACAAAAAAACGAGCAAAATCAAGCACCCAAAAAACAGCAGCAACAAGCGCAGCAGCAGAAAAGTAATGAGAACGATTCTGATAAAGACTCACAGGAATCACTTCAAAAAAAGAAAATGGAGGCTGAAGAAGCATTAAAACAATTGGCTAAGTTGAGGAAAAAAGCCAGGGAGGAGCAGGAAAGGCGAAAAAGGCAATTTGGAATTCAGGATCTCGGCAACCAAACTCCTGTCGAAAAGGACTGGTGAGATGAATCATGAAGGTATCTCAATTCCTGCGATCTACATTCATATCCCATTTTGCGAAAAAGTATGCCCATTCTGCTCTTTTGCCGTTTTAAAAGATAACCCTGCTCGACATCAGCATTATTTGGAGTTGCTTAAGCAAGAATGGCTTCTGGTTTCTAAACATCTGCACTTTGATTTTACCTGCCTGAAGTCGATATATGTTGGCGGCGGTACCCCTTCCAAGTTAAATTTTGATGAATTAAGCCGTCTGGTCGATTGGATCAGACAACTTGCAGATGTGCCTGTCGATGTGGAATGGGCCATAGAGCTTAATCCCGAGGATATTACCGATGGATATGCACAAGGGCTGGTTTCTTTGGGGTTTCAAAGAGCCAGTTTAGGAGTTCAGAGCTTTAATGACAGGCATTTGCAAAGCCTGCACAGGCAGCATCGAGCTGCACAGTCAAGAAAATCCATTGAAACGTTGTTAAAAGCCGGGATTGAGAACCTGAATATCGATCTGATGTTTGGATTTCCCGGACAAACCATTGCCACTCTTGAAAAAGATCTGCAGGAAACCATAGATTGGAATCCAAAACATGTATCGGTTTACAGCCTCACCATAGAACCAAAAACTGCCTTAAACAGAAACACAGCCTGGAAAAACTGGATTGATACAAACGAAACCTTGATTGCCTCTATGTACCGGCTTATAGTTGAAAAGCTGGAAATGGCAGGCATTTGTCAATACGAAGTTAGTAACTTCTGTGCCAAAGGATTTGAGTCTCAGCAAAACCTTATCTACTGGCAGAGCGAAAACTACCTGGGATTAGGTACAGGGGCGCATTCCCATTTCGATGCTGACAGGCGGGGCAACTTCAAAAGATTGGTCGACTACAAGCGGAGCGTTGAATCTCAAAAAGTGCCAAGAGAACATTGGGAAATATTAGACCCAACCATGAAGAGAGATGAAGAGCTTATGTTGGGTTTGAGACTGAAGTCCGGCATTCTGCTCGACGAGTTTCTCCAAAAACACAAAACCGTTGCAAACGAAAAGTGGAACAGCTATGTCAAGACATTAAAACAAAACAAGCTGTTGGAACATTCCCCCGGTCATTTGAGACTGACCACCGCCGGCATGCTTCTGGCTGATGAGATCTCTGGTTCTCTTGCCGCAACGTTGCCCTGATGTCTAAATATTGCACGAAAACTATTTGCTTTCCATTACGATGATTGCAGCCAGTGTCGTTTAATCCTTGATACATCTCAATTAAAAACCTGTAAAATTGCGGCATATTATAGTCTGTTATAAATAGGAGCCTGCTACAGAGGGAAAGTCACTCCATTTTAGAGTCTCACCTTGAGTCTGTAAAAACTCTGGCAAAACATTATAGATAGGAAGCTGGTACTTGTTTTAAGCGTAATTTAGGGCGAATGTACATTCCAAAAAAAACTCCTGGGGCATGGAGCCGATTTTGTAAAAATGACGCATCGGCAGGTGTTTAGAGGGTCAGGTTAATTTGGAGGTTGATGGAATGTTCATTGTTTAACGGGATTTTTTGTTTAGGCAGCATTGGAACAATCGCAAGTCATGATCGTGAGCCGCTCTAACATCAAAATTCTGTCTCTTATGTGATTAATAAACATCTATAACTTTTTAGAAAAAAACCATGAAAATACATGAATATCAAGCAAAAGAGATCGTTTCCAAATACGGTGCAACCGTACCCCAGGGATATGTGGCAAAATCCGTAGATGAAGCCTTGGAAGCTGCCAAAAAACTTCCGGGTGATGTTTGCGTGGTGAAAGCACAAATTCATGCCGGTGGAAGAGGAAAAGGAGGCGGTGTTAAGGTTTCCAAGGGTTTGGATGAGGTAAAGAAAAACGCTGAAAATATTCTGGGAATGCAACTTGTTACCAAGCAGACCGGACCGGAAGGGCAGAAAGTGAAGACTCTGCTGATTGAAGAAGGAATGGAGATCAAAAAAGAGCTTTATTTTTCCATCTTGCCTGATCGTGCAACTCACAAGGTTGTTTTGATTGCCTCTACAGAAGGTGGGATGAATATTGAGGAGGTTGCAGAAGAAACTCCGGAAAAAATCCTCAAGGAATTCGTTGACCCGGCGATTGGCTTGAGACCTTTTCAGACACAAAGACTGGCTTTTGGACTGGGACTTGATAAATTTGATCCCAAACTGGTGCGCCAGGCTTCAGCATTTATGATGAACCTCTACAAAGCCTTCATGGCGAAAGACTGCTCCATGCTTGAAATCAACCCTGTTGTTATCACGGGTGATAATCGAATTCTAGCCCTTGACTGCAAGATGTCATTTGATGACAGTGCCCTCTTCAGACACAAGGATGTTGTAGAACTGAGAGATTTCGATGAAGAAGATCCTGCAGAGGTTGAAGCCAGTAAGTTTGATCTGAACTTCATCAAACTGGACGGAACCATTGGCTGCATGGTTAATGGTGCTGGTTTAGCTATGGCTACTATGGATATTATCCAACATTTTGGTGCTTCACCTGCCAATTTTCTGGATGTTGGTGGAACAGCAACAGAAGAAAGAGTTGAAGCAGCTTTTAAACTGATTACCAAGGATCCAAGCGTAAAAGCGATTCTGATCAATATCTTTGGCGGTATCGTCCGATGTGACGTGATTGCCGGTGGTGTTGTAGAAGCGTTTAAGAAAGTCGACCTGTCTATCCCTGTTGTGGTTAGACTGCAGGGAACCAATGCTGAAAAAGCAGAAGAGATTATTCAAGGTTCCGGATTGGGAGACAAAATTATTATGGTTCCTGGTTTTGCAGATGCAGCAGAAAAAGCGGTAGAAGTTGCCAAATAAAATAACGGGTTGAATTCAATTTGGAAAATATTCATAAAAGGTAAACATTATGAGCATATTTGTTAACAAAGATACAAAAATCATTGTCCAGGGAATTACTGGTTCACAAGGGGCACTGCATACGGCAGCCTGCCGCGCATATTGCGATACAAAAATTGTTGGTGGTGTTACACCAGGTAAAGGTGGTTTGGATCATGAAGGTGTTCCGGTATTCAACACTGTCAAAGCTGCTGTTGATCAAACCGGAGCAAATTGTTCAATGATCTTTGTTCCGCCTCCGTTTTGTGGCGATGCAATTCTGGAAGCCATTGAAGCAGAGCTGGATCTGGTGATCGCAATTACCGAAGGTGTTCCCGTAACAGACATGATTGTTGTTGCAGAGGCCTTACGTGGTTCCAAAACCCGACTGATCGGTCCTAATTGCCCGGGAATCATCACTCCTGGTGAAACCAAAATTGGTATTATGCCCGGTTTTATTCACAAGCAAGGTCAGATTGGTGTCGTCTCCCGCTCCGGAACATTGACATACGAGGCTGTAGATCAGCTGACCAAGGTTGGTCTTGGTCAGTCAACATGTATCGGAATTGGTGGAGATCCAATCAACGGAACAAACTTCATCGATTGCCTGACAGCGTTCCAGGATGACGAGCAGACCAAAGGTATCGTTATGATCGGTGAAATCGGTGGTACAGCTGAAGAAGAAGCGGCTGAATTTGCACAACAATATGTGAAAAAGCCGATTGTTTCATTTATTTGCGGAAAAACAGCACCGCCGGGACGACGAATGGGTCATGCCGGTGCTATTGTCGCTGGTGGAAAAGGCACGGCTGCCAGTAAGATTGAAACACTGGAATCATGTGGTATTTCTGTAGCTCCAACCCCTGCAGCTATCGGTGAGACAATGGCTAAAGTTATGGGTTAATTATTCATAAACGGAGGTTGTAACCAATCTCCGTTTATTATTCTTTAAATCCCTCCCACTATCCTTCGTTTTCTGAATAATCCTCACGTTATTACGCCTTATTTTTGAATCTCTCTGCGAACACAAAATAATACTTTGAATCGGCTGGTTTTTCGGTAGAATAGTTCAAAATTATTGTCGATAACTTGTCAGCGATATGACTCATTTTAGTAAAAGCAGGAATATAGCGAGCCGGAATACATCTATATTCTTGACAATTTCCCTAAAATGCTTTCAAATCAAACCGTAGTTAAGCGACATTGATAAAGGCGTAAGAATAATAAGAGACACAGCTTAGTACATACACAGTGGCAACGGTCTTTTGAAATGACTGCAAGCCAACTCACAATGCGGAGATAATCAAAATCCTGTTCTAATCTTGGAGGTGCGAGCGTGGTAAAAGAAAAAATGGCAAAAGGTCCCAACTTCGTCCATCCTGAAAAGCCTAGCGCTGTTGGGAGCAGAAACAGTATCAATCGCGATAATCGGGATGAATATCAAGAATCATCGCTTGTTGTTGACGAAGAGATTGATAAAATCCTCAATCACGTAAAAGCGACGCTACCCCCTGAAGTTCTGGATAAACTTGATGTCATGGGTGGCGTCAAGGATAAAATCCAAAACTATTACAATCAGAATCTTCACAACATGCATAACCGCTACATGGTTACCGTCGAAGATGAGCTGAAAAAGAAATACAGGGATTTAATCGATAAGGAAGAATATAACCAGTTAAATCGTTATACTGCCAGAAACATCTCCGAAATTTTGGATAAAATTGGAGGTGAAGATCAATTCAATACTGCTGAAATAGAAAAATCGGTCGCTAACGTTTATGGCCATTTACAGGGACACATTCAAAGAGGTGTTGCCGAGATTGAGCAATCCACTAACGCATTGCTGAGGCAAAAGAACGACGTTGGTTCATTTATCCGCAAAGAAAATGCTTATGCTATCGTAAAATGTGCCTTCAAAAACAATGCTCTAAAGCCTAAGTCTGTATTTGACGTAAAACTGGCTATCAATATTCTGGATTCGGAACTAATCACCCCTATCTATCATTACCAGAATTCAATTCAACACCTGCTAAAAGAATCCATCTCTGCCCATATTCAACAAAAAATTGATTCTAAGATTGAAGAGGTCAATTTCAGGCGTGTGGATGGCGGTCAGTCGGAATTGGACGGTGATCAGAAATTCCTGGAACGACTGAAAGCGTTGGAAGAGCACCTTTCGTTTGATGATGATCCAAATGATGAAAACGCAAAAAGATATGACTTTGTAGCAAAGCGTTTTATCGATGCCCTGGGAGCCAGCGATCTGGAAATGGCCGATCAGAGTATAGAAGATCAAAACATGCGAGATGCTGTCAAATTGCTTATTGAAAAAGAAAATATACAAAACCAGGGCTTTAACAGGGTTGTCAATGCACTGACCTCAATCCTTGATGTTAGCAAAATGGGATACCAGTTTATTGAGAACTATAAAAATGCCCGGATCTGCGTTATCAGAGAATATGAAATCAAAGATAAGAACCATATCCCTGATGAATGCTTCAACATCCGTCTAAGCTACCTGGACAATGATCAATTGAAGCAGATGCGTGCGGCTTATGACAGACAATTGGAAGCGATTTCAGATGAGATTAACAAAGTTGCAGAAGTTGTTGAGCAGATTTTCCAGGATTGGTGCTATGAAAATGGTGTTCAAAACTATGAAAATGTTTCCCAGGAAATTCTAAAGGTTGGCAAAAAAGGACGAAAGAAGTGGTGGGAATTCTGGAAAACTGAAGAAGCCATGGTTGATGAGCAGGATACCCTATGGAATGAGCTGACATTTATGGAAGCTTTCGCCAATGAAACCGATACAACAACCAAACGTCATCACTCCCAGTTGTTGAAAGCCCAGCTGAAAATCATCAAGCAGAAAGTGCTGAAGATTTATGGTAACCAGCATCCTCGTGAGCGATTCATTATTGAAGAGCGTATCAATTTTCTGGATGACAACTATCAGGAACTGTTTTCAAAGATCAATCCTCACCATATTCAGCAAGGTCTGGTGTTGGATGTTGACATCACCTCTGTGAAACAACAACGAACTACCATGAGTTCAATGTCCAATGTTCTTAATGAGTTCCTGTTTCAGGTATCGAGAGGATTTCTGGATCAAGCAGTGGAAGCATACGCTGGCAACAGACCCAGATCTATCATCAGTGACGATATTGACAGGAAATTTACATCAGTCCTGCAGACGATGGATAAGACACTGGAGGACGTGGAAGCTTAACAGTTTTCCATACCCAATAACAAAAAAGGCACCCCTTGCCGGCAAGTGGGTGCCTTTTTTTTTCAGTTGTTAATAATTTATAAATTTCACTCAGAACTTGTTTTGGTTTTACGATTCCACCTGAGGATGTCGGCACCCATCCTTTCTAAATTGATGGAATCCGGAGGTGAAAAGAAGACTACCTGAAAATCGATAATTTCATTGGACCCGAATTCCTTCAAGGAGTCGGAATCTTTGGATTGATTTGTCAAAATGGATTCTATCTCCTTTTTTGTTAACGAAGCCAATTGACTTTCGGTTAGTAGTTCTCCGGCAATACTCACGGAAGAAATCCTCTCTTTTTTGCCTTTTTCATAAAGATACCCTTCGATTTCAATTTGGCTGAGTGTAGTGTCCTCTCCATACAAATTATAGACCTGCCCGCCTAGCACATAAATCTGTGATTTAAAGTTTTTGTTGTTAAAATAGCCACCGTTTAAAGGTTCCAAAATAGCAATTTTTGATTTTTTATCAAATGACTCAGTTAACGGTACAATGTTGGGCTGATCTTCCTGCATTTCGA
>JAKSDL010000233.1 GCA_022360105.1 Pseudomonadota bacterium | reverse complement strand
CTTGCCGATGATTATTACCGGGATGAGAATTTCAACCGCCATCGCCATGATGTCTCTTGTGGGGGTTGAAATGCTGTCCAGCGATTCCGGTTTGGGATTTCTAGTCATCGATTCCCAGCGCACATTTGATACGGAACGTGTCTTTGCCGGCATTATCGTTCTTTCTTTGTTGGGCTTTTCGCTGGATCGGTTAGCCAGAAAGGTACAGCAGAGAATTCTGTCCTGGCATGTGGAAACCTCATTGGCGGGGAACCATTAGTAAATCCTGCATGAAGCAGGAAGTTTTTCAATTTTTTTATGGAGTAGTAAGAAATGCAGTTAAATGCTTTAAAAATTCTCCTGATCGTGCTGACCATGGCTTCGCTTTGCGTGGTTCCGGCAGTGTTTGGCAAGGAGAATTTATCAGAATTACCCACAGTAAAAATCATCTATTGGAGAAGTATAGATGATCTGCCACTCTATGTCGGTGTAGAGAAAGGTTTTTTCAAAGAGGCTGGTGTGAATGTTGAGCTGGAATACATCAAAGGAGAAACGAATGTTCTGGCCGCTGTCTTAAGGAATGATGTCAATGCGGGATATATCTCCCTGGCGTCGCTAATCAAGCTGGCGGAAAAGAAAGTACCTATCAAAGTCGTGATGTGGATGGGACACGCCCATGAAAAAACCAAATGCGGCATTCATGTGGGTGCACAAACCAAATACCAAACCCTTGAGGATATCAGGGGGCTTAGAATTGCGACTTCCGGCAGCATCAACTCAAAAACCCTGCTCCATCATGCTCTCGTCAAAGGAGGACTTACCTGGAAAGATATCCGCCCTTTATGGGGCGGTCAGCCGGATAATCCCATGCAACATGAAGCCGCGCTACGATCAGGAGGTATAGACGCCTTCATTGTTTGAGACCCTTTAGCAGCCATGCTGGAATCGCATGGAGCAAGTCGTATTCTCGCATCCTTTCATGACATAGTACCCAATTGGGTTTTTGCGGGATTGTATTTCTCAGACAGATACATCAAACGACATCCGGATAATATCCGAAAACTATTGAAAGGGATGGTTAAATCTTTTGAGTATATCAAAACCAATGAACAGGACGCCCGTAAGCTGCTTCCAAAGTATACAAAGGTTAAAGAAGAACTATGTATGATCGCAGCCCTGCGGGAATATGAACCCACTGAGCCTATTGAGCGCATAAATATTCAAAAATCACTGATGTTAAAATATGGCTATCTCAAGAGTGATGCTGATGTTGAAGCTATGCTTGATTACAGTTTTATGCCCAATCAGCTTATGAACATGCAGATGCAACCAGCGGGAGGGGTAAAATGAATCGAAATGGTACATTCATGAAGATCGGCCTGGTCACCCTTGGTTTTGTGCTGTGTTTGAGTCTTTCCGAGGTGCAGGCTGAGTCCCGTTTTGAAAGCGGATTCAGGGGTATACCTTGGGGAACCCATAAAAACCAGCTCCCGGACCTTGGACAGAGTAAAAAATCGTTAAAAAAAATCTACAAATCAGGTCCTTCATCCGTGCTTTTTATGCAGGGAAAAGGGAATCTAGCCCTGGATCTGGATGGTATCCCCCTGTTGTCGATTTTCATGCAGTTTGACAATCAGGTTTTCCGCGGCGTTGATCTGATTTTTAATAATGCAAACAGAGAAAAGATTTACACGATATTAAAGCAGGAGTTGGGATCGGAAGGGAGTACCGAAAGTGAGGAAACACAATGGCAAACCGCCAATGTCAGCATTCTCCTCACGGATCGGGAACTCATCGTCTCTCACCGGCCCCTTTAATAAAACATAAATGGCGGCGGTTAAATTTAGATAGCCCCCAAACGACGAAAATCCGGTTTAACATTGCGAATTTTCGTCGTTCCTCTCATTTCACAAACACATCAGGAGTGTCTTGTTTCAAGAGGTCGTTTACTTGCTAACGATAGCTTCATCAACTACAGCAATTGCTTTCTCCAGGGCCCTGTTGAATTCATCAGGACGAGTCAACATTAGAAAATGATCAGATCCTTTAATCACAATAGCATCAAATGAAAACATATGACGGCGATTGCCCTCATAGTTTATCGGCCACATGTCTGCATTGACGGTTATGACCGGTATTCGGATATTTTCGAATATTCGAGCCGCCTCCCCGGAGACGAATGTAGACAGATAGGACTTCATGGCACTTAAAGCCGCAGCAGGCTGAGCTGAGGACATATCTGCCGGAATCCAATGCCGTAGATGGGAGCTGGTTTCGGGAGAAATCATCATCTCTGCAAACTGTCGTGTTCCGGTCTGAAAATCCTTCTGAAGAGGTCCAATCATCTGCTTGAACTTATCCTGACTCAGGGCGTACTCAATATTTTCAAGCGTATCAACGCCAATAAGTCCCTTAACTCGTTTTGGCATTAAAAGGGCCGCTTCTGCAATTACAGCTCCGCCCATGGAATGCCCGATCAGAATGACACCTTGCCCTTTTACAGCTTCCGTGACTGCCTGAACGTCCTCTCCAAAAGCTCTCATAGTATAATTCTTGCGTATTGCATTGGAATGACCATGCCCTGCAAGGTCGACCAGCACAACTCGAAAATTTCGAGAGAAATAAGACGTCTGATTACGCCAATAACGCGAATCGCAGCTCCAACCATGAATGAAAATCAGAGTTGGTTTTTTATCTCCATAGACTTCATACGATATCTGTGAGCCATCTTTCGATGTGACAACCTGTGGCCATTGCGCTTGGGCTTGCGAAAACCAAACGGTCATCAACAGGATCGTAAAAATCATGCTCCAAATCGATTTGAGCCATGAACAATCTGCTGGTTTCCAACTAGTGATAACTTTAATTGATGATAATTTGTGTTTCATTTCTGTTTCTTTTCCTTTCAGTCTCTCTTTTGTGTGATGAAAAAGATGTAACCATAGTAATCCGAATATCGTCGGTGCATGTCTATTTCAGCCAGGCAATTCTCGTAAACAGCCTCTGCTTCTCGAACACCAGCGTTTTTAGTTTTCAATTCCTTGATGCGATCCAGCATTGGTGTATAGTAATCGTTCCACCAGGCTTGGTCTGGCAATTTAAAATGGCTGACTAATTTGTAGTCATTTTCTTTTACAAGAGATTTCACCGCATCCGCTGTTTTGATATCCGGGTACACGTTATTAAAAAAAGTCTGCAATTCAACCGGTGAATTCTTTTTGAGCAAGCACATTTCAGTAAAAACCAGATAACCACCGGGTTTCAGGTAAGCAAAAAACTCCTTTAATCCCCGGGCAAGTCCAATAATAAACATCGCCCCTTCAGACCAAAGCAAATCGAAACTGTTTGTATCAAAAGGAAGATTCATCATGGATAGTTCTCGCGTTTCGATGCTCAATCCCTTTTTTTTGGCATTTTTGTCCAAACGCTCCAACATCGGTTTATGATTATCGATCGCCAAAATGTTTGTTTTAAGCTCTTCAGCGAGGATCATTGTTGGCATTCCGCTTCCACAACCGATATCCAAAACTTTAGGTTGAGCCGGTAAATCACTCAAGAATCCAAGCGCTTTTAAAGTCGATTCGTTAGTGCCTGGTCCCTGCCTTGGCAAATCCACAAAAACTTCATAAAAGTATTTCATTCCGATAGTATTGTTTTCCATATTTTTGGTAAGCATTCTGATTTGAATAGCCTCTTTTTCACTCAAACCCAGACTTAGCAGAAAGCTGTGGTGTGCTTCCGGGGCCTGACGTTCAAATTCCAGGTGCCAGCTTTTGAGAGCTGACTCGTCAAGCCCACAGGCCCTTTGTAAGCTGAGCCAAAGATCTTTATCCAATCCTGATGCATCAACCTCATCGGTCACTGTTTTGAGAATACCGGTGATGAGTCGCTGTTGCGATTTAAGGGCTGCCATCTCTTCACCAATTTCACACAGTCGCTTTTCCAAAATGGAGCTTTCATTGCTGTCGCTGGCCAGCAAACGAGCAATCTCTTCCAGACTAAGCCCGGCTTCACGGAAAAAGCAGATGCGTTCCAATCGTTTCAGGTTTTCTTCGGTGTAGACCCGATAGTCAGACTGCGTTCGCCCACTGGGATGCAACAGTCCGATACGGTCATAATACAACAGTGTTGAGCGAGAGAGACCAAAACGTCGGCCCAGTTCGGTTATTCGATATGTTTTCATGATTTGGATTCTAAACTATGAAGTTATAGTCGGGTCAAGCTTTTAAATCGTTTTTTTCTCTTTTTTTGTTTTTTGAATACTGCAGGGAAATTGATTTAACATTCTGAAATATATTGTAATCTCCGGAAAAGGAATAAACCCTCTTCAAATCGATTCACAGGCGGTCGGTTTAAAACGACGGGTGCTTGCCACCGAAAGTGCTAGATGATTTTATGGCAATGTAAGAAAATATACTTAATACTTTAGTTAATAGGATCAGCAAAATACTTTTCAAGGATAAAATCATGTCAAAGGGACACTATCAACCTCCCAAAGTTTGGACTTGGGAAAAAGAGGAAGAGGGGAAGTTTGCCAGTATTAACCGTCCGATTTCCGGGGCAACAAGCGAAAAAGATTTACCCAGGGGAAAACACCCTTTTCAGCTGTATTCATTGGCAACACCCAATGGTGTAAAAGTGACGATTATGTTCGAAGAACTCCTGGAGTTAGGAATTAAAGAGGCTGAATACGATGCTTACCCAATTAATATACTTGAAGGTGAACAATTTGGGAGTGGTTTCGTGGATGTCAATCCAAACTCAAAGATTCCGGCTTTGACGGATAACAGTGGAGAAAAACCTATTCGTGTGTTCGAGTCAGGTGCTATCCTGATTTACCTGGCCGAGAAGTTTGGTGTGTTCCTGCCTACCGAACAGGTGAAACGCGCGGAATGCCTGTGCTGGTTAATGTGGCAAATGGGTAGTGCGCCATTTTTAGGCGGCGGCTTTGGCCATTTCTATGCTTATGCACCTGAAAAACTGGAATACCCCATAAACCGGTATGCAATGGAAACCAAGCGGCAGTTGGATGTTTTGGATAAACAGCTGGCTCAAAGACCTTTTATCGCAGGTGAAGAGTATACCATTGCGGATATCGCGATTTGGCCGTGGTACGGCGGCTTGGTCCGGGGAGAATTGTATGAAGCAGCCGAATTTCTGGATGTTAAAAGTTATGAAAACGTCGTGCATTGGGCCGAAACTATAGCCCAGAGACCTGCCGTTATCCGCGGCCGTAAAGTCAATCGCATGTGGGGTGAACCGGAAGAGCAGGTACCCGAACGCCATGACATGAGTGATTTTGACCCGAAGTAGCAAATGGTAGCCTAAAACTCGGTGCACTGTCGAGAAACCTATTCAGCCGGGGACATGAGACCAACTAAACGCAATTGGCAATATGTCCCTTGAATTCCCGCCCGGCTTTTTAAAAGCTTTCAAAAGTCGCCCTGTTTTCATATAATAAGAAAGTTAAAAATTGTCATGCTGATTGCGGTCTTCAAAACCGCTTCCAGAGTAATCAATCTTTACCTACCGAACGAAACCAATGCAAACAGACGACATGAATCACCGTGATATTGTCATGGCGACCCTTTCGCTGGTAAAAAGTCATCTCGGATTTTCGGCAGAAATGCACCAGCTATTTAAAAACCTGTTCAGTGCAGCAGGTCTCGATTCCGATGATATGGCGAGCTTTGACGAGGCTACCGACTCGTTACCGTTGCCGAAGAAGATTGAAGGCAAGACCCTTTTGATGGATATCTTAATGCTTGCGATCCTCTCCAGGGAAGAATTCGGTAAATCCTCTATTGCAGATTTGGCAAAGGTAATGGACCATATTCGGTTAAGCCACAGGGACTATATCGTGTTTCCGCTCTATATCAGTTTTGAAGAACTGGCGAAGAAGCAGGCCTTTAATTCCGACAACTTGTTCCGGATGCTTCATACAAAGGTGTTTCACTGCGTTCGTAATAAGATATACCTGCCGTATTGGTCGGAATCCATGCGCTGCTATAACCAGAAAGTCGATCAACAGCATAAATACATCATACAGCGTTTCACTGATTATATCATGAAGGTTGGATCGGCAGGATCGATGAATGAAATCAAGAAGATGTTGAAAATCCTGCAGAGCTATTCGGTCAGCCACTTCAAAACCGAGGAAACGTTCATGGAGAACGCCAACTATCCTCTTCTTGACGACCATCGGAAAACACATAAACGGTTTGTCGCGATTTATAAATCGATGCTGGTAGATTACCAGATCGACCGGAACATCGATAAGTTGAAGGGTACCATTAGCGATCTTTTAAACTGGTTTTTGACCCATATCCGAACAATGGATATCAAGGCCGGATTTTTTATGAAGGTGAAGAAGTATTCATCCGTTCGCAAGAATCGGATGCTGATCTGTTTCGGCGATGACGCCGACCGGGAAAAGCTGGAATCGATTCTGATGGATATCGGTTTTGACAACGTAGTCGCCAGTCAGACTGAGAAAGACTGCTATGAGTGGGTCACCACGGGTGATTTTGCGGCTTGTTTTTTGTGCAGCAAGCAGCAAACTCTCTCAGGAGTTAGTCTGCTTGAGAAAATCAGGGGGAACTCTCTGGATATTCCTGTTGTTATGATTTCTACAACCAAAAACGTAAACGATCTGAAAAAAACAATCCAGAAAAACCGCCTCAAACATGCCAATAATCGGATTTTAACTTACCCTCTCCAACCGGAACAACTCATCGCTGCCCTGAATCAGCTAGTCTTTTCAAGCGAGGCCTGAGGTGATTTTTGTCCTGATCAACTGTCGACCTGATAAAAAAGTCAGGATTAGCAAGAGTCACACTCATCAGCGGATCAAATAGGTCTCCATTTTTCCTTTTCGGATTAAGAAAGGAAAGACCTGCCAGGTATATCAAATAATTTGGATTGCCATGGATGCCCATGTGATATAGTTTTTGAGGCTGGGCTTTCAGGCACGCTTCAATGTCTCGTAGCCCGTTACAATAAATCAGTTGGGTAAATATCAGGAAAATTCAAGTCCGTACGTGGCAAAATTCCGCTTTATGTCAATAAAAAAGGGCTATCCCAATGGTTGTCCCTTAAAACGATCAGACACTACTGAAGTGATTTGTTGAATCTTCTATTCGGCAAGTTTTTTGAAATTGTTTGTATTAATGGTCTTAATAAGGTATAGTGCGAAAGAACTTTGATTAGAGCAGTGTTTCCAATGACTTCTGTATTACGGACCTTTGAAAAGAAATGGCATGTCGACAAAAAAACAACCAAACAAAACACTACAGGACCTTCCGGTCTGGATTTATCCAGTTTATTGACCAGGGCGTAGGCATTCCGCTAGAGGAAACAGAACAAATCTTCTCGGGTTTTTTTCAAAGCAGTGCCACAAAGTCAGGTAGCGGAGGTTTAGGGCTT
>JAKSDL010000054.1 GCA_022360105.1 Pseudomonadota bacterium | reverse complement strand
TGCAACAAGCATCCAAAGAGTGATAAACGAGCGAATAAGTGGCGAAGGGTGGTCAACCATTGGTCCCAGGAACCATTTCATAAAGTTGTAACCCTTGGGAAATCGGTTCTGGGTGATATGGGTATGATCGTCCGGATAGAAATGGGAGGATATAGCCGTACCCCTTGTTAAATCAAGGTCCCGTTCCGCAGCCAGTATACCGACGATTGCCTCGCTGTTTGTTCGCACAACACTGCCAAGTTGATGCGATATCTTGGGCAAGGTTTTGGCAACATCCCGGCACTTGAACAATAATTCCAACGTTCCCAGAACTCCGGCAGCAATGATCACTTTTTTTGCTTTGACAGCTCGATACTTAACATGTCTTTTCACCGGATGCTTCATTCTCAATTCGTAATCACCATTGTTCAGCGGCCTTATCTGCTCAACCTTTCGACCTGTCAGAATCGTTGCTCCCAGGCGTTGAGCCAGATACAGGTAGTTTTTATCCAGCGTGTTTTTTGAACCATGCGGGCATCCGGTCAGGCACCTGCCACAAAGATAACAACCGTTGCGGGAAGGACCTTTTCCATTGAAGAAGGGATCCGGTTGCGATACTTCTGGTGTTCCGTAGTAAATTCCGTTTGGGGTTGGCCCAAAAGTCGCTCCGACATTCATCGCTTCTGCTGTTCGCTCCAGATAGGTATCCTGGGTATCAAAATGCGGATTTTCAGCTACCCCCAACATTTTTGAAGCCGTGTCGTAGTGCGGTGCCAGTTCCTCCTTCCAGTCAATTCCAAGCTTACTCCAGGAAGCATCGGCATAAAACTCATCTTTGGGTTTTAGTAACACTGCCGCATAAACAAGACTTCCCCCACCAACACCAACTCCTCCTACAATCGAGACATGCTTAAAATAATGTTGAGCAAAATACCCGGTCTGCCCGAGGGCAGGCATCCAGTTTAAGCGTGATACCTTGTTATTGCCTTCTTCCATATCTTCAGACGTTACCCACTGGCCCTGTTCGATGACAATGACCCGATACCCCTTTTCGCTCAGCCTCAGTGCCGAGACACTCCCGCCAAAACCACTTCCTATAATGGCTGCATCATATTCCATTATTCATCCTTGAAATCGTCTCACATAAACTGTTTTAAGCTCAAATACCATCCGAATTTCTATGTTGAGGCCAGCCTCAATTTGACAAACATCCAGGGAGCGATAAACACGGTGTAAAATCCAATCAGGGCATAGCGAATAAATCGAAACAGGGATGTCGGTTCAAGACCGGAAAACAAGAGCTTAAGCCCCAAATAGATCATAAAAAATACGAGTATCCCCAAAACATAAGATAATCCTCGTTTCATCCATGATGGCGCTATGTGGAATTTTAAGTAGCGCTGTTTGAATGACAAACCTATTGCCCCTCCCATCAATGTTGCACAAATGACAACTTCGTTGGCCAAAGGGTTAGGAATAAGCAGCAGCATAAGTAACGGACATGCAATAGAAGCCAACAATTGAATTCCAAAGTGAAGTCCGGACACCCAGCTCACCAGGAGATCCTCGAACCTAAGGATAAACACCAGCAAAATCAGCCCCACAATATACCCTCCCACCAGATCCGTAGGAAAGTGTACTCCCAGGTACACCCTGGAAAGGGGAACCAGTATGATTAATGCAATCGCTAATACCCTGAACCACCGACTCTCAAACCACTTGTAAAGATATCCCCAGACAAACAAAGCGTTCTGAGTATGCCCACTCGGCATACCGCCACCAGTAGCATCAACAATAGCTTTAACCGACGGATCATATTGAAAGGGCCTGGGAGCAGCCGCTATCGCTTTGGCAACCGAATTAAGAAAACCGGAAATGAGAAAGAACACGGTTAAGCGCAACCCGATTTTTTGATCGATACTCCAGATCAGCAACGGTAAAACCAGCATGTAAAACTCCTGATCACCGGTAATGGTCAACAATGTAAAAGGTATATCCAGTGTCGGACTGGCCTGCTGCATCCAATTGATCAAATCGATTCCCCATTGATAGGTGGCTTCCATCTCCATCGCTCCTTTGTTAATTCGAACAAAACACCATCGTTAAATGGATTTATCAGAGTATCATCAGTATTTCTTATTTATGACATAAGAACTATTAGGGTTACAATTTCCGCATATTGCTTTAGCATGAGGTCTTAAATACTGAAAAAAACAAAGACTTGATCCATCAACCCTAAGTTATTTGTCGACTCACGTTCCGCACCCGAAATTCTGTCTTGTATATGTTTCAAAGGCCTGGCAAACAGCTTCGAACCTTTCAAAAGCTGCCGGCTTAATCGATTTGCCCGATTAAGAGCACCTGTGGGCCGCAATTTTTAACAATTTATAATGGCGTGCAGCGAGTCGTTGTTTATTCTGAATTCTGACGCCTGAATTCTTTTTCACGGATTATACAAATTACGAAATTTCCAGGCAACAGAAGACACATAAATTCAAAAACGTAACCTTTACATACCAATCTCCCGACTATCTTCCAATGAAAAACTTCCTTTTATATGCATCCACAGTCCTGATTTGGGGATCAACCTGGCTGGCGATTACCTTTCAGCTGGATACGGTTGCCCCCATGGTTTCAGTAGCTTATCGCTTCACGCTGGCGGCGATTATTCTGTTGATCTATTGCAAGATAAAAGGGTTGAACTTAAATTACAAATCGAAAGATCATATCTATTTTGCCCTACTGGGATTTTTTCTGTTTTCAATGAACTACTGGTCTGTTTATATCTCGGAAATATATATTACCAGTGGACTGGTGGCTGTTCTGTTTTCCTCGATTGTTTTCTTTAATACTTTTAACGGATATTTTATTTTAAAATCTCCAATCACTTTGAATATGATCATTGGTGCAATCATCGGTTTCGCCGGGATCGCACTGACATTTGAGCATGAAATCCAGTCCTTTGAATTTTCGGATCATAGTGTTTTTGGACTAATCCTGGGGCTTATTGCGGCTTTTTCAGCATCCCTGGGAAACATAACTGCAGAATTTATTTCCCGGCGTGGATTGCCTGTGATGCAGACCAATGCTTTTGGGATGGCTTACGGCGCGATTGTGATGCTGGGAATTTCATTGATAACCGGGCAAGCCTTTGTTATTCCCCAGACTTTCTCCTACATCAGCTCTCTTCTTTACCTGTCTGTTTTTGGCTCAATCGTGGCTTTTGGACTCTACCTGACATTGCTGGGTCGTATTGGTTCTGCAAAATCCGCTTATGTGGCTATGCTGATTCCCGTGGTGGCTTTGGTATTTTCCACTGTATTTGAAGATTTTTACTGGTCGTTATCCACTTACATCGGTGTGGGACTGATCCTTGCCGGTAATTACATACTGATGCAAAGCAAAACCAAAATCAGTCTGAAGAGTTCCGTTTTGAAAAATTAGACTTGCCGGCAACCTGAAACCAGGCGTGTTGAATAGACGATAATTAAGACTAGACACGCAAGGTGTGTAATTCTGCTTCCAAGCTGTCTCCGCTGATTTGAAGAGTTGCCAGGGAAATTGGCAGTTTGAAGCGTCGCGGTCCGGCGCTTCCTGGATTGATGTAGAGGACGCTATTTTTGGTTTCGATTTTTGGAATGTGTGAATGACCCGAGATCACAACATCAAATCCAGCCGCAGCCGGGTCCAGATCAAGATCCTGCAAAATATGAAGCACATAAAAACACTTGCCGGCAAATTCAAAGGCCTCGGTATATGGGAATTCGTCTCCCCAGGGGCTTTTATCGATGTTTCCCCGAACCGCACGAACAGGAGCAATGGTTCTAAGTTTTTCAATTATCTCCGCATTGCCAATATCACCGGCATGAATAATTAAATCAGAGCCTTCCAGCACCTCGATTGCTTCCGGTCTCAATAACTTATGTGTATCGGAAATGATTCCCAGTTTAGTCATAAACGTCAGTCAGCACAATAACGGTTAATACATTTATGTTGATTGAGTTATCTTTGCCTCCTGTAAGATCCATTCGCGAAACAGACGAATTTTTTCCTTGTCTTTATCTTCTTCAGTCGAAACGAGATAATAAGAAGAATCGGAATCCACAGTGACATCAAACAAGCGGACCAATCGCCCCTGGGCGATATCGTCTTCGACCAGAACCGATCTTCCCAGTGCAATTCCCTGGCCTAATACTGCTGCATTCATCACCATTTCGGACTGATTAAAGATCGTTCCTTTACTAACATCAATGCCTTTGACTCCGACTATTTCCAGCCAGGTCTTCCACAATCCGGTATACCTGGTATATGGCCCTGCAATGTCGTGAATTAAGACATGGTCTTTCAAATCTTCCAGGGTGCCGGGTGCGCTGTTTTCTTCGAGAAAAGTCGGGCTGCACACTGGAAAAATCTCCTCCTTCATCAAAAGTACCGTATACAAACCAGGATAATTTCCCTTGCCATAGCGAATGGCAATATCAACATCCTCTGTATGCAAGTCAACCACCCTCCCTTCACTGGATATTTCCAGCTTGATGTGAGGATGAAGATCACTGAATTTTCGCAGCCGCGGCATGACCCATTTTGAGGCTAATGAAGGAATTATACTGATTTTTAACGTATTTTCCCCTGGTTTATCTTCCTGCAATTCTTCAATAGCTTCGTGTATCGATGTCAATGAAGCCCTTACAACTTCAGCCAGTTTCTCTCCTTTCCTGGTTAACGTCAGGCTGCGTGGCTGACGGTGAAACAACGCGAAGCCCAGTTGACCTTCCAGTTGTTTAATTTGTTGGCTGATCGCTCCCTGGGTCACAAACAGTTCCTTTCCGGCCAAGGTAAAACTTTGATGACGAGCTGCAGCCTCAAAAGCATGCAATGCATTTAAAGAATAGTGTGCGGTACTCATAGAGGTCTGTTATTAGGTTTGGTGAAATCAGTTTATTAGCAATGGATTAGTTATTCTAATCCAATTCTTATAAAAAGATAACGCAAATTATCTAATGCCAGACATGAGAATTCATGGTTTGTCACGACCATCTTTTTTGCTGCAAAATAAAATCAACTTCAAGTTTTTAATTAGTGCCTGAACGAAAACCAGTTTAACCCATACCAATAAAAGCTTTAAAAGCAGCTTGGTATTTTGAAGGTTAGTGCTTTCAGCGATCAGCCGGTTTTTCCTTGTAATTGGAATGTTTTAAGCCGAACGCCAAAAGCTGAATTCCGGCATCTGGCACAAGACTGGATAAGGGGTTAGCGACTTTCCGTTCTGGCACCAATTAACCACCTAATCTCAGGAGGTAACATGACTGCTCATTGCGAACGAATAAATTGCATGGCTGGAAGTAACACCAACAGACCAGGAGAAAGAGACGTTTTAAAAAACATCTGGGTTTTAGTTCGGGCTGGAATCAGGAATGTAAGGAATGCCTGGAAAACCCGGCGGAGACAGCAGCGAGAACTCCACCATTTAAGTGATCGTGACCTCAAAGATATCGGTATGACGCGTCATGATCATGGAAATCGATACAATTCCCATTTCTGGTTTGTCTGAATCACAAAAGTCAGACTCAGGGGATCTGTGAAGTTTTGTCTCGATAAAGACCTGCTGATCCAGCTTGAAATGTTGGTACATACTCAACATCTCAAGCTGGATCAAGTGCACAGACGTGTCATCATTCGAATATTTGACCACCCGGCGAGGAACATGACTCTTTCTCATTCCGGGCTTGACCCCATAAGCACTAAGTTGTTTTATGGATACTAAAATTGATCTATATTCCCCTTTCAGGGGAGCTCATAAAAGCCCCGGGTGTTAACCCGGGGTAAGAATTAAAAATTCGATTTGCACTCTGAAGGAGTGCTTCATCGAGATGATGATTTTCAAACCTTGGTTTTGAAATGCTCCTTCAGAGCATAAAAACTGTAGAACCCGTCAACATAGGGTTACGCTACGCTACACTCTATGCTTTTATAAGATGCTCCTTTGGAGCAAATGCCCAAAAGACTCAGTATTAGGTGACCCAGTTGACGAAAACGTTG
>JAKSDL010000465.1 GCA_022360105.1 Pseudomonadota bacterium | reverse complement strand
TTCCAGACAAATCAAATAATCTTCTTTGGTGTTTTCTGAAAGGTCGATAATATCCATCTTCTCCTCATTCACTGTTTTTCAACAATTGTAACGATACTGTATAATAACTCTTTCCTTCTTTATATTGCTGAGTCAATGCTGAAAAATTAAGTTCGCAAACAACATTTGCATCAGTTTAAAAATGTCAAAATGCTTCAAAAGGATTTACCAGGAATTTGGATAGTTGACCTTATCAAATATCAGCCGACGGTTCACTCCAAATCCTAGTTATCTGCCTGAAATGGTACGATCTTCCAATACATACAACCTTAATTTTCGCTCACTTCGCATGACATAAAGTATGTAAAACTTGTTTTTGTCAATGCGATAGAAAATCCGGCAGGGGCCAATTATGACTTCGAAATAATTTGTATTTTGTAATTCAGGAGGGGTTTTGCCAGATTTTGGGAATTTCTTCAGGCGTTTTACGGATGCAAAGACGTCTTTGACCAGTTTTTTTGCTGCACCGGGTTTATCAAGAGCTATATATTCTGCAATTTCCTCAAGGTCAATAAGCGCTGGCTCGGTCCATATTATTTGAGCCATTTACTCATCCTTTCCCCAGCTTCTGTTTCAGAATATACGCGACCTTCAAAAACTGCCTTTTCGCCTCTTGCAATGCCTTCAAGAATTTTCATTCTACTTTGCATTTGCTCATAGTCGTCGACATCGACAAGATAAGCAGAAGGTTGGCCGTGCTCTGTTATTAGTACAGGTTCTTTGGTTTCATGTAAGTCGGCAAGTATCTTGGTTGCTTGCCTTTTTAAAGTTGTTACTAATTCTGTTTTCATAATAGTGATACTATTCTATCACTTTATAACTTGCAAGTATTTTTGCAGATGACACCCGGATCACCGGCAGTCGGGCCAGTGGTTGATTAATGATGAACTTTGCCAGGGTCATTGGGAAAACAACCCAACCAAGGGCGGTTGTCACCCGGTGTATCCGTTTGTTAGCACAAAGTGATTTTAAACAAGTTTTTTTAATGCTGATTCAAAGTCAGAAACAAAAAATATATGGCTACCTCTATTGCACTCAATGATAAATGCATTTAGTGCATTGCTTTTATATTTTTCAAACTCCCCGACAATGGCGAGTTGCTTATGATAGTTTGATACTTTTTGAAGTATCTCCCCAGCAATACCGGATTTTAAGTTGAAAA
The DNA here is from genome assembly GCA_022360105.1 of Pseudomonadota bacterium. Next base: position 1,864 of record JAKSDL010000465.1, on the reverse strand, counting down.
ACCGGGGATCAAAGCTTGCTTCGTTAACCACAATCTTGCTTGCTCCCTGATAATCTGCATTTCCCAATAAGTCTGTTGCGTCTTGAACAGAACGAATGATTGTTTCAGCTGATACTTTCGCTATTTTTGAATTTCCGTATTCAATAAACTCTATTTCCATTTTTTAAAATTCCGTGGTTGTTTTTGGGGATTACCATTTATTAAATTGCAAAATGCAAATCTATGCTGAATATAGCCTGATTTGCAAGATTAGCTTTATGCAATGGATATGACAATACAAACTGAAGCGCTTTATTCTTTTATGAGCAAGACCATCAAGGAGAAACCCCTTGAAGAACTCAATTTCCTTGCGAATGACGATAAAACAAGAAAACTGATCCAGGAGATTGTTGATATGCCGGATCGATCTGTTCATTCAACCCCGTCTTCAAAAAATGGAAAGCTGTCAAAAAAAGGTCGGCTTGTTTTGATTTTCTGACTGATGCAGAACTATCAGCTTTAGAGCTGGCAGTTAGGCCAAAACTCATCTTCTTAAAAAAAAGTATTCACTATCTGGTTTTGATAGATAGTTAATTTCTCAGATCCTCAATCGATTCTATTCTTTCCAACCCGGAATCCTTCCAACGTTTCATATGCTTTTTATCAAATGAGGCTATGCACTTTATGTTGTTGCTTATTGCACTTGTTCCGATCACTGCATCCGTAAAATCCACATTCTTCTTTAGATATGAAATAAGCGCATCCGGAAGGACATCCCCATTGATAACCCCGATGCCAGGAGTTTGGTATAGATTGCTGATCTTCTCGACGATGGTTTTTCTATTAAGTTCGTAAAATGAATCCATTACCCAAACCATTTCGCAAATTACGACCAGATCGGTGATCAATTCAAGATCACCATTGACTGCTGCCTCAACTAATGTTTTTGCTTTTTTTGCTTGAGCAGGAACGTCGTTCAAGTAATATCGTAAAAGAAAATTCGTATCAAAAAAGATCTTCTGCATTTTATGACCTCTTGCCGGCTATTTTTTTTCTGACTGCCTTTCGGATGTCGTCCAAATCAATCTTTTGAACTTCAATGCTTTTCATGAAACCAAAATCATCCAACATGTTTTTTTTCGCAGGTTTGATCAAAATCCCTCCCGATGACTTTTCATAAATAATTCGATCACCTGGTTTTAAGTTCAACTCTTCTCGTACCGATACAGGAATTGTAACCTGGCCTTTGGGAGTAATTGCATATGCTTTCATTATATATTTCTCCGAAAAAATTATTACTTATTTGCATAATAGTAATAATTTGCATATTTGTCAAATCGGGGTTGTTTTGGGGCTGTGTCCTGCAAATTGGTTCTGATTCAATTATTGGAATTCCGGTTGTCTACCTATCAGATCATTCTCTAAAGATATCCGATATCCAAGCAGGGGCATATCGAATGTCTTTTAAGAGTTGCTTTTTATCATTTTGATTTGGAAGCCGGGGTTATTGGTTGATAAGAAATAAACTTAATTGTCATGCAGTCGAAATAGCCCGATTTCTGCTGATATTTTGTCTAATAAAATGAGGAATAGAAGTTTTAGCGAGGTTATAAACGCTAAGAGACGGCTTTTGAATTGGATTGCGCAGATTTGGTCAGTATTTTGTCAGTCAGTGGATTTTAGGTGGGTAAAAATAAAAAAGCCTTTATCAAAAACGGTTGTGAACCTGCTTTGATAAAGGCTTTCAGGATGGAGCGGGAAACGAGACTCGAACTCGCGACCCTCAGCTTGGAAGGTTGCGCCTAAAGCAACTATTAGCTGAATAATTTCAATCAACTACCCCACCACAAAAAGCCTACCTAACAAAATTCTAACAATCTAAACC
>JAKSDL010000911.1 GCA_022360105.1 Pseudomonadota bacterium | reverse complement strand
GGTATCATTGATTTTCTGGCCTAACTGACTTGCAGGTACGGGAAATGTTTTAATATCTCCTCGATAGGGTAATTCATCCACAATACTTGAGTTGTAAATCATCTGCCCACCAGGTTGCAATCGATTGATAAACGAAAGCACGGAGGGCTGGTTCATGGCCAGTACAATGTCGGGATTGGACGCCACAGGGGAGGCTATTTCTTCATCAGAAATACAGATAGTGCAATTTGCGGTGCCACCGCGCATGGCAGCCCCATATTCCGGTAAAAAAGTGACATGAAAATCTTGCAACATGGCAGCATTTCCTAAAATATTGCCAATAGTCAAAACTCCTTGTCCGCCAGAGCCGGCAAATAGTAGTCGCGCTAACATTATTCACCTCCTCTTTTATCGGTTAAAACCCCCAGGGGAAATTCCTTGATCATTACATCATCAATCCATTGACAGGAGGCTATGGTATCCATTTTCCAGTTGGTGGGACAGGCTGAAAGAATCTCGACGACCGAATATCCCTGTTCGTCCAATTGGGTCTGGAAGGCAGTTTTTAAGGCCTTTTTTGTTTTTCGAATTGCCTTGGGCGAGTGAACTGCCGTCCGTTCAGCATAGGCTACTCCCGGAAAGGAGGCGATTACATCGGTGATGTGTAAAGGGTAGCCGTCAAATTCAGGATTTCTGCCGCTCGGCGATGTGGTGGTTTGTTGACCAACCAGGGTTGTCGGTGCCATTTGCCCGCCTGTCATTCCGTAGACAGCGTTGTTAATAAATACCAACGTAAAATGCTCTCCGCGGCTTGCAGAATGGATTGTTTCTGCAGTCCCAATAGCAGAGAGGTCACCGTCTCCCTGGTATGACAATACAAAGAGGTCCGGTCTGGCTCTTTTTATTCCGGTGGCAAGTGCGGTTCCCCTGCCGTGGGCAGATTCGATCATATCAAAATCAAAATATTTATAAGCTAATACCGCGCATCCAGCTGGATTTACTCCAATTGTTTTCTGGCCCAGATCCATTTCTTCCAGCAATTCGGCAATCAGGCGATGGACGATTCCATGTCCACAGCCGGGACAATAATGAGTGACGACATCTTTTTTATAATATTTGGGCCATTCGTTTTTAAGTTTCATAAACTAGATCCTTTTTTTCCTGGTACTCACGAAAAATGTAACGTGCAAACTCTGCCGGTGTGGGAACAACACCTCCCGGTCTTCCATGAAACGATATTCCGGCTTTGCCCATAATTGAAAGCTGCACGTCCTCCAACATCTGACCTGTGCTCATCTCGAATACAATAAAGTGTTTAATGGTTCTGGCCAGGTTTTGCAGGACTTTTTTAGGAAAAGGCCAAAGGGTGATGGGGCGAATCAATCCGGCTTTGATGCCGTCTTTTCGCACTCGATTTATGGCTCCTTTGGCAATCCTGGCCGTGGTGCCATAGGCTATAATAGCTATTTCAGCATCTTCCATTCGATGAGATTCGTAGCGCACTTCATGTTCAGCAATCTGCTGGTATTTGCGTTCCAGTTTCCAGTTGTGGCGTTCCATCTCATTAGCATCCAGAATCAGCGAAGCCAGGTATTTGCTGGCACCGTCCCCCCTGCCTTTCAATGCCCACTCTTTTTCCGGCAGGTCTTTGACTTGCTTTGCGAACAAAACAGGTTCCTTGGTTTGACCCATCATCCCATCTCCCAGAATCATAACGGGAGTTCGATATTTGTCTGCCAGCTCAAAAGCCAAACCGGTGATATCAGCAATTTCCTGCACAGATCCCGGTGCCAGCACCGGCATTTTATAATCGCCATGACCACCGCCCCTGGTCGCCTGAAAATAGTCTCCCTGTGCCGGTGCAATATTTCCTAACCCGGGACCACCCCTCATCACATTGATCACAACAGCAGGCAGTTCAAAACCGGCCAGAAAGGAAAGACCCTCCTGTTTTAGGCTGATTCCGGGACTGGATGATGATGTCATGACGCGAACTCCAGTAGCGGATGCGCCGATTACCATATTGATCGCAGCCGTTTCGCTTTCAGATTGTACAAACACGCCGTCAGCTTTGGGCAGATTGGTTGCCATGTACTCGCCGATTTCATTTTGAGGGGTAATGGGGTATCCAAAGTAACATTTGCATCCGGCTCGAATGGC
>JAKSDL010000096.1 GCA_022360105.1 Pseudomonadota bacterium | reverse complement strand
CTTTTGCTGCGGTGCCTGTAACAATAGAAGCTGACTCTGCTATTGCCGCAGCAGCCAGGTTTTGGCCGGTTACCGATATCGCAGTTGCCGCGGCATCGGAATGAGCGGTAATTTTGCCGAAAAATGTAAGTGCCAGTGCAAGCGAGGCTTTGCTGAAACCTTGCTTTTTCAATGATTGTCTTATCCGTTCCAGCCCACGGTGAAAGTCTACTCTGGCACTTACTTCACTAATATTTAGAATTGATCCTATTTCCTTAAAACTCATATCTTCGAAACATCGAAGAGAGATTGTCTGCCTTTGACGAGGCTTAAGGATAGAGATTGCCTGTCGAACAGTATCACTTAGTTCACGGGTCATCAGCCGGGCTTCTGGTGATGAGGAATCTGATGCGGCTTTTTCCAGCATAATATCCTGAAATGAGACCAGCTTTTTCCGGCGGGCGTTTTGGCGGTAATGATTGATAATACAGTTGGAGGCTATTTTAAATAACCAGCCCCAAAATGCCTCAGGGTCTTTCAATCCACCGATCTTTTCGATCATAATCAGCATGGTTTCCTGAAGGATATCATTGGTTAGATCTTCGTCCAGCGTGCTGCGATAAATATACGAGCGAAGCTTCAGTGAAATTTTTGATGACAGATCTCTGCAACTGGATTGATTGCCATCTATGGCTTCTGAAACCAGTATTACAAGAGTGTCTTCTTCTGGATTGTTTTTTGGGCCTACCATATTAGTTTTTTCTTGTTGAAATTTATTTTGATGACCAATGGTTTTAGCTTCATAAAATTTTATTAAACATGAACTTACAATAAGAATCAAGGCAATTATACTCAAGTTGACCGGTGTCTTAAGCTTATTGACTTCTTTCAACATTTAGGACGATACAATGCCGGATTCGTTACATTTTTTTTTACATTATTTTTGTTTTTTTGCATAATATTCATGTGGTTAGAGATAATAATCGTAACAGAAAGGGCTTATAGCTGTAAAAGATAACGACGGTGATGTATTATTTATTGGCCGTAAACAATGAAAGGAAATAAAACTATGCGATATATGATGAAGCAGAAGATATGGGCAATGGGTGATGATTTTAATATCAAAAATGAAAATGGTGAGTCTGTATATTTTGTTGACGGCAAGGCATTTTCCTTTGGTGACAAATTGAGTTTTCAGGATATGCAGGGTAACGAGTTGGCATTTATCTCTCAGAAG
>JAKSDL010000439.1 GCA_022360105.1 Pseudomonadota bacterium | reverse complement strand
CGATTTTTGGCTGAACAAGTGGCCGATCCCTTTAAATTGAATCTGTTTGAACTGCCTTTTCAAATGGATGGATTCACCATTGGTATTCATTGGCATCAACGATTGGATAATGATCCCGAACACAGCGTAATACGCAAGATGATTCAGAAAGTTGTTCGAGATCAGTATCATACACTGCAGTAAACAGGCAAAATAAACGTTTTAAATCTCACATCATTTCTCTTTTTTTCTTCTGAGAAGCTTATTTTTAAGGTCCCGAATTCCATTTTAGATAAACTGCTGTTGATACTGCTTCCCCGGCAAAATTATCTCTCGACTAATGGTTTTGACTTTGTTTGTTGTGTTTGGGGCAACGCTTATAGAGATCATTCAGAGGAGACAGGGGCCTGAAAAAGGGAGAAAAGAAGACGGCGGGCTTACCCGAATTGTTTAATCGGGTAATGGCAGAGGCATGCAGGTACAAATCAATGGATACTGTGTGATCATAAAGCGTTGTATGAAGCAATACAAAAGCATCAGCGCGATTAAACTTCTATTCCAACGCCATCCACCAATCACTTTTTAACTGTTTTTTTTCCCTGATCACAAAATAAAGAAAATCATGGCTGCCCCGCCATTTGTAGATGAGTATTTCATCACCCGCTTGTTTTAACTCCCTGGACAAAGTATTGAGATAAAATTCAGGAGCTTGCGGATCATTATAGTTCACCATGATATCCGGGTTTCCCATAATACTGGTGATTGTATGCTTGTTGGCCTTTTTTGAAGTCAATTTTTGCTGTAGATGCAACATCACCTGGTGTTTACGCCCCATCCACTTGTCAACGGAATCTGACCATTTTCCACCGGAGAAATGTCCCTTTATTTTTCGAAGCTTTTGAAATTCCAGGCCGCTTTCTTCCAATGAAAGGCTAATCAAATCACGACCCTTTGAAGGCTGATTGTATTTGGCAGCAAATGCTGAGGAGGATGACAACAATCCAACAGCAACGAATGCCAAGAAAAACCGGAAGCGTTTCATGAAGACTCCTGCCGACTTGTTTTATAATAAAAAAAACATTCATTAGTACTTTAGTTTAACGGAGCGACAAATAAAAGCAGGAAAAACAAAGCAATTATTTTATTGACGTTTTGATAATTGTTCGATAGTTATAGAACTATGGAACTAACAAAGATATTCAAAGCCCTTTCAAATGAGCAACGTTTGACTCTTTTTAAGTATTTGTACGAATGGCAGGTCAACAACATGTCAGCGGATGAAGACCTGGGGTGTTGCAGTGGGATTGAAATGGCATTCACCAAGGCTTGTGACTGCATGTCGATTTCGCGTTCTACCATTTCTCATCATATGAAAGAGTTACAGAACGCCGGTTTGATCAGTTGTACGCGAGAGGGAAAGACAATGTCTTGCAAGATAAATGAAGAGGCTATCGAATTGGTCAAAAACTTTGTTAAGTAGTGCCTGAAGGGAAAATCGCTAAACCCTTATCCAGTCTTATGCCAGATACCGGAACCCGGATTGAAGATTAACGTGCTGTCAGCCGTCAACATTCAGCTGAAAGCATTACAACTACAAGCAAAAACCGGCTGATCGCTGAAAGCATTAAACTTCAAAGTACCAAATGCTTTTGATGCTTTGATTGGTATGGGTTAAACTGGTTTCCGTTCAGGCGCTGAGTGAGTTTTTTTTGAAACAACAGTTCGAAAGTAGTCGAACTATAGGCAAAATTCAGGTTTCTGGGAGGAAACGCTATGGCGAATTGGGATTTTTTATCAATGGTAGAACTGTTTTCCAAGAGTGGGTCAAAGGACCAGCTTTTGGAAGGTAAGTGGGGACTGGAAAAAGAATCCCTGAGGATTGCTCCAACCGGAGACTTGGCGCTCACACCTCACCCCACGGCATTTGGAGACAAGATCACTAACCAGCACGTCACTGTTGATTTTTCCGAAAGCCAGGTGGAACTAATTACGCCCGCGTTTCATACCATCGAAGAAACATATCGCTTTTTGACAGATCTGCACAACAGTGCCTCACGAACACTGGACAGCGAGTTATTCTGGCCATTAAGCATGCCGGGATTATTACCGTCTGATGAATTGATTCCTATCGCCAGTTATAGCGATTCTCCGGAAGGGAAGGATAAAGAAATTTATAGATCCGGTCTCGCCTTGAGATACGGCAAACGCATGCAAATGATCTCCGGAATTCATTATAACTTTTCCTTTGGCAGTACTTTTCTTGAAACTTTGTACGATCGCTATGGCAAGGCCGTGAGTATTCGGCAGTTTAACGATGAGGTGTATTTAAACCTCGTGAAAAACTTCCTGGGATATCGGTGGCTGATGATCTACCTGTTTGGTGCCTCTCCAATGGGCACTAACGAGTATATGAGCGCTTTTCTCAAGCGAAACGCAATGATGTGCGACAAGGCAGGATGTCGGATAACATTTAAAGATCCTGTGAAGCATGCTACATCTTTGCGGATGAGCCGGTTTGGTTATGAAAACAGTTTTCAAAACCAGTTAAACATCTCCTACAACTCACTCCAAACCTATATTTCACAGTTGCGAGAGGCCTTATCAACAAAGGTGGATGCATACAGCCGGCTTGGTGTTTATCAGCAGGGCAAACAGGTGCAATTGAATGATAATTTGCTGCAAATTGAAAACGAATACTATGCCCCAGTCCGATTTAAACAAGTTGCAGATGAAGGACAAATCATGCTGGATGCACTGGAAATAAAAGGTATCGACTATGTTGAGATACGAACTTTTGATCTGGATCCGTACGAAGCACCGGGTATTAGTCTGAACCAGCTTTATTTTACCCATGTGTTTCTTCTGTTCTGTGTGTTTGAAGGCTGTTGTGAACTGAGCTCAAAAGATATGGCAAGATTCAATGATAATGCACAGTTAACCGCCTTATACGGCAGGAATGAAAAGCTGAAGCTTCACAATCGCCTAAATAAAAAGACAACTATTCAAAACTGGGGTGAAGAATTATTTGCAAAGCTTTTTGAAATTGCAGCCATGTTGGATGAGGCTGCAGGTAAAGAATCATATACGGACAGTGTTGAGACCCAATATTCCAAATTGAAAGATTTGAACAGATTACCCTCATCAAGAATTGTTGCAGATATCGATTCCGGGGATCACAATCACGAAACATTCGGATTAAAATGGGCGAAACAACATTACAAACTACAACCTACAACAGCTATGATGGCTTCCTGAGTTAAGAGTTGCAACGGGAGGAAACTGTATGAATCTGGTAGCACCACAATTTAACGATTTGGAACTATCTACTCAATTATTGATTGCAGAAGCGGAAAAAAGGGACATTGCAGTAAAAATTCTTGATAAAAAAGACAATTTTCTGCAACTAAGCAAAAACGGAAAGATAGAATATGTCAAACAAGCCACCCGAACATCGGTAGATAACTATATCGCTCCATTAATCATGGAAAACAAGGCTGTTACGAAATCGATTCTTGAGAAAACCGGAATTCAGGTACCGGAAGGTTATATGTTCGATACGGTTCAAGATGCCATGGGAACCTATGAAGAATTTAAAGGACAGGACATCGTCATTAAGCCTAAAAGTACCAATTTTGGAATCGGGATTACGATGATCAAGCCGCTCGATTCAATCAGAGAATACCAGGCAGCAGTGGATGAGGCATTTAAGTTTGATCGTTCAATTATTGTGGAAGACTTTATTGAAGGCAAAGAATATCGTTTTTTGATTATTGAAAATAAAGTAATTGGCGTCTTACACAGGGTTGCGGCTAACGTGGTAGGAGACGGCAATAGCTCTATTGTGGAACTGGTTGAATTAAAAAACAGTGATCCGCTGAGAGGTATTGGGTATAAAAAGCCTCTGGAACAAATACGAATGGGAAATGCGGAAAAATCATTTCTCACACAGCAGGGAAAAGATTTTAATACAGTCCCCAAAAAAGGCGAAGTGGTTTACCTGCGTAAAAACTCAAATATTAGCACAGGCGGCGACAGTATAGACTTTACCGATGATATGTCGCCGGTATTTAAAGAAATTGCCGTTCAATCAGCACAAGCGGTTGGGGCCAGAATTTGTGGTGCAGATTTTATTATTGACGGCTCCATTTCAGACCCCGATTTAGAAAAGCTTGATAGCAACTACAGCGTGATCGAGCTGAATTTCAATCCCGCCATTCACATCCACGGATATCCGCACCAGGGAGAAAACCGCCATGCAGAAGTGCACATTTTGGATTTATTAGGGTTTTAGATAGTGCCTGAACGATAACCGATTTAACCCATATCAATAAAAGCTTTTAACGCAGTTTGGTACTTCGAAGTTTAGTGCTTTCAGCATTCAGCCATCAGCACTCACTCGATTTTGCTTGTGATTGCAATGTCTTCAGCTGAAAGCTGACGACTGAGAGCACTTTAATCTTCAAGATAAATTCTGGCATCTGACACAGGAACGGATAAGGGTTTAGCGACTTTCCGTTCAGGCACTGGATAAACTTCAAGATTCGATATCAATAACATAGTCAAGTACCCAGTCACCGGAAATAAAAGAATCTTTTCCTTGCTTGTTTCTGCTTTTTCTTATCTATAGTTTCCAGCGACAGTTCGTCTAAATTTGCTCTTCAAAAAGGAAAAACCGGGTTTGAATCGCCATGGCTTTTGCCTTCAATTGGGTGTTCGAAGCATCTGCTTTTTTGGATCAGCACCGTTTATTCAGATCATGGAAATTAAGACTACATGCTGATGACGTTCAATACCTTGTTAGGTTCTAAAAGCGAGCAGAAACTTTCGGTAAGATACTTGCAGAAAGTAGCTGTCCAAATACAGTCGACTGGTAAACCAATACTATTCCTCATTTCCGGACAAATAAATGAAGACCAACAATGGTGCAAGCGCCTTAGAAATTGGTGCCTTGGATATCAATAAATGGATCGAGAAGAACCTCTTTGAAGTGATTCCAATGTCAACCGCTGTCATTGACAAGGATTTTAATATTATTACCGCAAACAGAGCGTTTGAGTCTATGTTTGGTGGATGGCAGGGCCAGAAGTGTTATTCGGTTTACAAAAATCGTAATTCCATGTGCTCTTACTGCAAAGGAGCTGAAACCTTTGAAGACGGCAAACCACGGGTTAATAAAGAAGTAGGGTATAACAAGGCAGGAAGGCTTACCCATTATATTAAGCATACTATCCCTGTATTGGATGAAGAAGGAGATGTGCCCTTTCTAATAGAAATGGCGACCGATGTTACCGAAACAGAAAAACTTCGGGAAGAATATAAACTGCTCTTCGAGCAAGTGCCTTGCGATATTTTAATTCTGGATCGTGATTTTAAGATTCACCAGACAAACAAGCGAGCAAAAGAAGTATTCGGCAAGATAGAAGGAGACTATTGTTATCAAATACTCAAGGGGCGAAAAACCAAATGCACGGATTGCACTGCCGGCAGGACTTTTAAGGATGGCAAGCTTCATATGGGGCGCTCTACCGTTATTAATAAAAAAGGGGAGCGGGTTGAGTTTCTCGTAACAACCGTGCCCTTTCAGATGGAGGATGGAAAGTTTGACCTGGTACTGGAAATGGCAGTTGATATTACGGAAACACTGGAACTACAGGAGGAGTTGAAGGTTGCAAATACCTTTATGAAGTCGATGATCTCTTCTTCTCTTTACGGAAGTATCGCCATTGATGCCAATGACAGGATCACCATATTTAATGATGCCGCCAAGGCTATTTTTAAAGTGAAAGATGAATCCAAACTCAGCAAACAAAAACTGATAGAGCTTTTGCCTAAAGGTTTGATGGAATTACTTGAATCCAGTGGTGGTACGGTCAACTTAAATGACGTTAATGCCAAAACACTGGATGGAGAAACAGTTCCTATTCGTCTGATTGGATTGAATATTGTGGTGGATGGTCATTATATGGGAAAAGTATTCTGGATTCAGGATTTGAGTGATATTAAAAACCTGGAATCTGAAAAACTTGAAGCCGAGCGGCTGGCTGCGGTTGGTCAGACCGTTGCCGGACTGGCTCACGGCATAAAAAACGTCTTAACAGGGTTGGAAGGCGGCATTTATTTACTGAATACAGGTTTGCAAAAGGGGAAGGTCGATCGTTCCAAAAAAGGCATGGAGATGCTCAATAGAAACACTGCCCGGGTCTCTACTTTTGTAAAAGAATTTTTGAATTTTTCAAAAGGCCAGGAAATACAGACTGTTATGTGCGATCCTGTGGATATTGCCCGGGAGGTTGTGGAGATGTTTTCAGCGAAAATCGAAGAATTGGGGATTGAATTGTTATTTGAACATGAAGATGTTATTCAGCCAGCAGCCTTTGATGAAGAAGGAATGTTGGAATGTTTGTCAAATCTCGTTGGTAATGCTATCGATGCTTGTCGACTAAGCGACGACACTATAAAATCAAAGGTGTTAGTCAAAGTTTACGAAAGGGATAACACGATCATGTTTGAAGTGATAGATAATGGTTGTGGAATGGACTATGAAGTCAAAAGAAAAGTGTTTACAACGTTTTTTACAACTAAAGGGCTGGGGGGAACAGGGCTTGGTTTATTAATGACAAAGAAAATAATTCAGCAACATGGGGGAAAAGTCGAATTTGACACAAAATCCGGAAAAGGCACAACATTTAGAATCACATTACCTAGAAATAGACTTCCGGAACCGAGTATTAATGGTTTTGTCAAACATGTCTAACGGGTTTCTTTCACTGATGTCTGATTAAACGGTTAATGCAGATGAACTCTAGTTTAAAGCCCTTGCCTCTGGCACCCCAGGAACACCATATTTTATTTATCAGCGATCATATCTTCAATTTCCACCTCATAGCTGAATACCTGGCATCCCAAAGATCTCTTGAAGGGCTGGTCTTTAACAGTGTATCGATTGTACCGGGAGGGCTGAATCCTTCTGTGGAAAAAGCAATGCGGGAAGCTGGATACAGGATTGCCGGGAACTCCCTTGCTTCTTTAAAGGAAGTTAAGCTTCACCGCTTTGATTTAATTATAACTATTGGTAACTCCGTGCAAATGCGGGATGTACAGATTCCTGTCGTATTGCCTCACATCCATTGGGAACTCCCTGAATCTATTCAGCGGGGTAACGGATATACCGAGCATGAACTAATTCAAAAAGGAACGGAGTTTATCGAATACAAGCTAAATTCGCTTTTTGATTCCGAATTGTTGCATGGTCTTTTTGTCGTTCGCACCAATCTGAAATTGATCCTGGATAACCTGCTGGATGGGGTAATGGCCCACACAAAAAATCGCAGGATTTTCTTTTTCAACAAGGCTGCGGAAAAAATGACCGGCTACAAGCGAGAGCATTTACTAGGAAGGGACTGTCACGATGTTTTTCCGGGAAGGTTCTGTGGTGGTGACTGTGATTTCTGCGACGGGGATGACGTCAAGCAGCAGCGAATGATTATTGAAAAGAAAATCCAGTTCAATCGCCCTGATAACAAAGAGAAAACGCTGATCATGTCGACCATGCCGCTTTCCGATGAAAACGGGAACAATATTGGCGCTTTGCTTTCCTTTAAGGATGAAACGGAACTGGAGATGCTGAAAAGTCGGGTCAAGTTCCATCATTCACTGGGGCGCATGGTTGGCAAGGACCCCAAAATGCTGGATGTATTTGAGCAGGTACGGCAGCTGAGTTCAGTGCAGGCCCCGGTGTTGATCGGGGGTGAGAGTGGAACCGGAAAGGAACTGGTGGCCAATGCCATTCATGATTTAAGTGCACGTTCCAAAAAGCCTTTTGTAGCAGTCAATTGCGGTGCATTGCCTGAAGGGATCCTGGAAAGTGAATTGTTCGGTCATCACAAAGGAGCCTTCACTGGTGCTGTAGCAAACAAAAAAGGTCGGTTTGAATTGGCCCATAACGGAACCATCTTCCTGGATGAAATCGGGGAGCTATCCCTGGCCATGCAAGTGAAGCTTCTCAGGGTCTTGCAGGAACAGCGATTTGAACCCCTTGGCAGTGAAAAGACCATTAGTGTAAACGTTCGCGTGATCAGCGCCACCAACCAGGATTTAAAGAAGATGATGAAACAAAAGCTGTTTCGTCGTGATCTCTATTACAGACTTTGCGTGGTGCCGATCAACATACCGCCATTGAGGGAACGCAGACTTGATATTCCGGTTCTGGTGGATCATTTTTTGGAGCAGGTTGCCCAGGAAATTGAAAGACCGCTGTTGACTCCGTCAAATGAAGTGTTGGATATATTCTCACGATATTCGTGGCCCGGAAACGTGAGAGAGCTGCAAAACGCAATCGAATACACCTATGTAAAATGCCATAACAGTATCGTCAAACCGGAACATCTACCTCCCGAACTCATCAAATCCAGCCAAAAACAGGGCAAAAAGCCCGGACCTCCCCTCAGGCATTCCAAAAAAGAGATCATGATTGCCCTGGAAGAAATGAAAGGCAGCCGCAAAGATACAGCCAAATATCTTGGGATCGGTCGTGCGACCTTGTATCGCTATCTTGATATCTACGGTCTTAAATAAATACCAGCAGTTATAGGTCATCAGTCCGTAGGATGGGATGGCGAAGCCTGCCCATTATGAAGATTTTGAAAAAAAACTGAATTGTCCTTTTACTCCCCATTCCACCCGATGGGCAACGACGTTGCCCATCCTACATTTTTAACAAATTCTGAATAAAAGACAGATTTCATTCCCTGATTTTTGTTTTTGAGCAACAACCGAAATCTTCCCTTACACCCCATTCCGCCCGATGGGCAACGAAGTTGCCCATCCTACATTTTTAGCAAATTCTGAATAAAAGACAGACTTCATTCCCTGATTTTTGTTTTTGAGCAACAACCGAAATCTTCCCTTACACCCCATTCCGCCCGATGGGCAACGAAGTCGCCCATCCTACAAAGCAGGCAGGGTTTTAAACATCATTACAAAGATTTCAACCAAATAATCTGATACCTGATAACCATAAACCGAAAACTGTTTTTAAATTATTGATCTAAATCTACCCAATCCTATCCTAAGACACTCCTTCTAACGTTGTGTGATCCTGAGACATTTTCCCAAGGTGTTGCAGAAAAATTTACACCTGTTTTTAGTGAGTTTTATCTGTTCACTCACTGCCCGTCGCTTTTAACAACTCATTAACAGTTTTCTTACCTCTTTTCGTGTTTCGTGTCTCAAGTTAGTCCAATGTTTCCAACCTTGGATTTGAGATCCATGTTTAATTTACTGAAATATAGGAATAATTTTTATAAAAGTCTCAGGTTCCATCAACCGTGTCTGAAGATCCAAATGAATTGAAGAGTTACGCTTTATCGTTCAATACAGTTAAATGACTGTAAGTTATTAAAATATAATAGAAAATAGTTACTTTTTAAAAAAAAGTTCACGTGGCATATCAGGTGCAGAATAGCGAATCCTTAATTGTCTCACATTTTCACATCTTGGCTTTTTTATTATGCAAAACAAGATCGACCCAATTGACAAAAATTTAAAAACCGTGGTTGAGCTTTGCTACGAAATGCTTCAGGTAGCAGATCATGGAGATAAGATTCGCAATGACGAAGGCTGCGGTGTCGTTTACGGCATGTTGAGAGATGCTGCTTATAAAATAAGACGCATTGCTGAAAAAGAATTAAAAAACCATGAAAAAATCAATCTTGGCATTGATTGACCTATTGTATTTCAGGAATTGGAGATGAATTACAGCACTATAAAAAAGGTACTGATCGTTGATGATGAGACAGACGTACTTATTTACCTGGAAACGCTTTTACAAGACAACGGTTTTGAAACTATTACGGCCAGCGATGGTGTACAGGCATTGAAAATTGCCGAGAATGAAAAACCGGATTTAATTACCCTGGACATTACCATGCCGGAACAGTCCGGTATTCAGACATATCGTTATATCAAGAGTAATCAAAAGCTGCGAGCCATTCCTGTGGTTATTATTACGGCCATGGGAGAATCGATCCGACATGTGTTGAACAAGCTGGCTGGTTTCCCGGAACCGGAAGGTTTTATGAGTAAACCGGTTGCACAAACAGAGCTCGTGGAAATGATTTCAGAACTGGTTGTGAGTTGATCGACTGGCAATCAGATTAAAAGAAGGGGAAGGCCGGAAATTGGAGATTCCGTAACCGGCTCAAGTGAAAAATCCTCTGGAATGAGCGGTGAATCTACTTAAAACACATTTGCTATCTTCTCTCGCTTAAATAGGTACACCGCTCTTAACAAGATCTTCAATTTAAATCAAGACAGGAGATGTTATGAAAAAAGTGGTCATTTTAGGTTCAGGAGCAGGCGGAACAATGGTTGCTGCCAAACTGCGAAAAGAACTGAAACCTTCCGAATGGCAAATTATCATTATCGATAACGATGATGTTCACCATTACCAACCTGGCTGGCTATTTATTCCGTTTGGAATATACACCGGTGAGGACTGTATGAAGCCAAAACGCGATTTCATCCCCAAGGGAGTTGATTTCAAGCTGGATGAAGTCGTTGCGGTTGATCCGGGCAAGAAACTGGTGGAATGTAAAAAAGCAAAATACAACTACGACTGGTTGGTAGTTGCCACCGGTAGTACGATATTTCCTGAAGAAATTGAAGGTCTGGAAAACTGGAAACCGGATCCCAAAGGTGATATCCATTCATTCTTTACACTGGACAGTGCGGAAGCCCTGTTTGAGCGCATGAAGACATTTGAATCCGGTCGCTTATTGTTTAATGTTGCGGAAATGCCACATAAATGTCCTGTAGTTCCCATTGAATTCATGTTGATGGCTGATGACTTCTTTAAAAAGAAGGGGTGCCGGGATGATATTGAAATCAGGCTAGTCACACCAATCACCGGTGTGTTCACAAAACCAATTGCTACAAAAATCCTTACTGCCAGTGCGGAAGAAAAAGGTATCAAGGTGACTCCCGATTTCTCCATTGCTGCTGTTGATCTTGAGAAAAAGACCATTGAATCGGCCGGTGGGGAAACCATGGACTATGATCTGATGGTTTCGACCATGCCAAACATGGGTGCCACCTATGTTGAGGAATCCGGCATGGGTGATGGAATGGGCTATGTATTTACGGATCATCATACACTGCAAGCCAAGCAATACGATCATATTTATGTGATTGGCGATGCCACTAATGTTCCAACCTCCAAAGCCGGCTCTGTCGCGCACTATCAGGCGGAAACTGTTGTGGAAAACATGGTGTTGGAAATTGAAGGTAAAGAACCAAAATCGAGTTTTGATGGTCACTCCACCTGTTTTATCTGCTCAGGAGAAGAAAAGGCTTTCCTGATCGACTTTAACTATAAGACCGAACCACTACCGGGCAAGTTTCCATTCCCGGGTTTAGGACCCTTTGATCTCCTGGGGGAAAGTTATCTCAACTACTGGGGAAAGATGATGTTCAAGTGGGTTTATTGGAACCTGCTGCTGACTGGTGAAGAACTTCCATTGGAACCTCAAATGATTATGTCAGGTAAATTTATGCCCCGCGCATAACCCGGTATGGAGACTAACATGACAAACGAAGACATCATTCTGCAAAAAATCAACGAATTCGAAGCTCATCTTAAGCCGATTCTTGATTCCAGGGCGAAAACAGATGAATTAAAGAAAGACCTGACGCCTCTGATGAATCACGGAATTGGGGTGTTAATCACGGAGATGCTGGAGGTGGAATCCAGCTTCGAACTACAGGACCTGTTTGACCTGATCAAGCAGACTTTGAGATCAACAAAGAATTTAAAGTATTGTCTCAAACAACTCGATAACATCATTGAGTTTATCAAGGATATGGAGCCTCTTCTAAAATCGGCAGTACCGATCTTGATCGGATACCTGGATGATCTGGAAAAGAGAGGTGTATTCAGAATTATTAAAGCGACATTGGATATCCGCGCGAAAGTCGCAGCCACTTATGACCATGAAGATATCGACAAAATCGGTGATGGGATGGTTGCCCTGCTGGGTTTTGCCAAGTATTTGGCAGAACCAAAGACGTCCGAATTCGTTGGCAAATTGCTTAGCGTGCCTGGCAATGTGAATCTGGATGAAGTTAAAAGCGTGGGGCCTGCCGGCCTACTTTCCGCCGGATTTAACAAGGATATCAAGAATGGTCTGGGAGTTGTGCTGGAACTTACCAAAGCCCTTGGCAAGGCGAAGGCCGCCTGATCATCATTCCCGTTGAAGTTCAGTATGATACTGTCGCCAATGTCCATGCTGAATTTGATTTTTCGACAGGCGGTCTTCAGCAAGAGGGAAAAGAGATTTTTAAATAGATATCTCGATGCTTAGTAATACGGAACCTGATTCGATTCACACACGAAAGTCGGTTCCTTTTGGCAGGCTGCTTTTTCATGATCGGAAATGGCATCCTTAGCATGACAAAGCAGCCTTTCAGCCTTGAATTAAGTGTTAACCAAGATCTAAGGAGTACAAAATGACACTGGCATCTGAAAAGAAAATTCTGGTCGTGGATGACGAACCGGATGTTAGAGATTTCATCAGCGCCTGCCTGGAAGATGCGGGATTTCAAATCAGATCTGCCGTCGATGGTGTTGATGCGCTTGAAAAAATCGAGGAAGAGATTCCGGATCTGATGACATTGGACATGGTTATGCCCAGAAAGTCAGGCTTGAGCCTGATGAGAAAACTACGAAAAAACGATCTTTGGCAAAACATACCCGTCATCATTATCACGGCTCATGCAAAAGATGAATTGGCCCAGGATGACGTGAAAGAGTTGTTGGTTAGCTCAGAAAGTAAACAGAGCAATCGGCACCTGCTGGAAAAACCTATTGTTCCCTCAAAGTTGATCGATCTGGTTTGCGGAATTCTCAACGTTTCGACCGATGAAGACCTGGGAAAAAGAGAAGATTTGATTTCTGCAATCAAACATGCGGACGGAGATACCCTGCATGAAATTCGTAAAGTATTGGGCCAATGAAAACCGAGCTACCGTTCAAGATCTTAGAAACGACGAAAAAAGCTGAAGACTTTTTGAGCAAAAGAACTGATCAGGCGG
>JAKSDL010000903.1 GCA_022360105.1 Pseudomonadota bacterium | reverse complement strand
TTCGGCTTTTTTTTCAAACGCAACTTGCCTTATTAGTTGTTGGTTTTCATAATTAGTGCCTGGACGGGAAATCGCTAAACAGTTATCCAGCCTGGTGCCGGATGCCGGAATTTTACCTGAAGATTAACGTGCTGTCAGCTGTCAGCTTAAGACATCACAAGCAAAAACCGGCTGAGAGCTGAATGCTGAAAGCACTATACTTAAAAGCGTCAAGCTGCTTTTTAATCTTTTATCGGCATGGATTAGATTGGTTTTCCTTCAGGCACTAGTTATATTCTATGCATTCAACATTGAATCAATGACCGATCTTAAGTCCAAATCCAACAAAGATATACATAATGGCAAAACCGAACAACAAGGTGTAGGCAACATAAAAACATAATGAGGCCACCACAAGCATGATAGCAGATGAAATCTGCCTTGGCTCGACCCCATAATAGTTGAATGCGCATTCTATTCCTTTATTCTTCATAGACATGACCAGTTTTGACTCGTCAAAGCGCTCTTCATATTTCAGTTGCTTATCAATTGCATTAACGGTCAACCACCAGTTGTACATGGTTTGTCTTTCCGGGATGCCATATTTCGAGGCAATCTCTTTTCCTTTGTTATGAAACATTAAATCCGAATCAACCAGGGCCTGGCTCATTATAATACCAAGGTCGCCAGACATGCTGACCGAGTTTGGCAGTAGTTTTACATCTTCGCTGATTTTGCTGAACAATGTTACAAAATCCTTTGCCTGCTCTTCTTTCAGAAAAGGAACGTTAACCTCGATCTTTTTCCCGGCAAGGGATTTTGTCTCTTTCTGCAGATCGGGAATATAGTATACCGAACCTTTAGAGATAGAGTTATAAAGATCGTCCAAATAATTAATCGGATTCTGACCATTGATGATTGGCGTAAACATGATAACCAAAACACAGGCAAATCCTGCTAATAGACTGGTTCCTAAGATGAGTTCTTTTCTTGTCTCTTTCATTGTTATGCCTCCGCTCCCCGTAGAACTTTAATATTTTTGAAAAAGGTCTTGAAAACCCAAAATGTGAAAATGATGATCACAACAAAAAATGACCAGATTCCGATTTGATCCAAAATCATGGTTGTTTGTTTGGACAAGGGAATCAGATCCATTTCCGCTAGTTTTCCCGGCAGTGCGAACACCCTGTTGATAAAACCTGCTAAAACGGCTAAAGCATAAAATCCCCGGATAGTGATACCTTTAACAACTTTTGTTACCAAAGCGCCAATCTGGATGCCAAACAATGAACCCAGCAGAAGCCCGATTGCAAGGGTGTAAAAGATGAATCCATAAGCAGCATACTGGGTGATTGATGAATAGCCGGCAGTAAATACGATTTGAAACACATCGGTCCCCACTGTGGTCATTGATGATACACCCAAAACATAGACAAAAATCGGAAAAGTCAGAAATCCGCCACCGACACCCATAATTGCGGCACAAAAGCCTACCAATGCACCACTGAGAATCAAGAAAACGGCAGAAATTCTGCGTCCGCCTGGTACCAGGCCTTGATCAAAAGTAACCATAGGTGGGATCTTCATCGATTGAAGTTTTTTGGGAAGGTTACCCATCTCGGCACCTTCAGAATCGGCACCGTGAAAGTCTCCCTGGCTTTCTGATTTCCGAGATCGGAAATAGTCTATTAGGGCGTAAGTTCCCAGTAGGCCGAGCATCAATACATAGACAGTCGTAATAAAGGTATCGCTTAATATCGGATTGATTTCATAAAGCATGCGGTTGATGGTTCCACCACCGGTGGCTCCAGCAATAGCACCAATCAAAAACAGAACAGCGAGCGAAACCGAAATATTGCCTAACTTCTTGTGCATCACACTACCCATAATTGCCTTGGCAAATATATGGAAAAGGTCGGTTCCAACTGCTAAAATTCCTTTGATACCTGCACTCATTAAAGCAGGGGCAATGATAAATCCACCGCCGGCACCAATACAACCGGTTATCAATCCGGCTCCCAATCCGATAAATATGGATGCAATAAATATTTTCGGTGTAAAGAAAGCCGGGCTATATGCCTTTTTACCACCAAGCGTTTCCGGGATTAATCCACTGTAGTCATTGGCAATGGCAACACCACCGATAATAATTGGAATAAGAAGCAAAACTAATATAATCCTTCTTGTTCTGGATTTCATCACTGTGTTGGATACGTCGATCTCCCATTTAGCATGAGCACGAGCACCCATCATCATAAATTCTCCCCATTGTCGAATAAATTTCATTATTTTCCTCCAAATTATATTGTTGGGTTTTTTGGACTTTTGTTCGGTCAAGCCGGAACTAATTAGCTACAAGAATTCGCCGCTCCGAGAACTTCCTCAGACATTTTATTGAATCGGTTTCGATAGTCATTCGACTCTTGTCGCGTTTGAACAGAAATTGATTGCCTTTTAAGTCCTCAGTCAGTGGCTTTATTTAATTTTTGCTTGTCGTAGGCCATTGATATTTTTTCAATTAACTCATCAAAATTGACCGGCTTCACAATGTAATCAAACAAACCGGATTTAATTCCGTCAATTGCCAAATCGACCTCGGCAAGGCCTGTAAGTATAATGACACTAACCGTTGGTGCAAGTTTCTTAATTTCAGAAAATAGCTGCAGTCCGTTCATCTGAGGCATCATTAAATCCGTTATTACAACGTCGTATGGTTTCTGAATAATATGATCTATGGCTGCTGATCCTGATGTCACACAATCTGCCTCAAATCCCCGGCTGGCCAATCTTTTTCCCAGCGTTTCGACGAACTCAAATTCGTCGTCTACCAGTAAAATTTTTATAGGTTTTTTTCCGTTATTCATTAATTTTGCACCTAGTCTGAATGCACGATAAGTGCGTTCAAATACAGCAAATGATTCTGTATCAAGCAGAAGTTTTGGTGTCCATTTGGTTATATGCCTCCTTGATCTTGCCAATCAATGTATCAATATCGACCGGTTTATTCAAAAAAGCGTAAGCACCAAGATCCTTTGCTTCTTTTTCCTCTTTATCCGTGCCATGGCCTGTCAGGATAATTACCTGGATCTCGGGATAGTGCTGTTTAATACTGCGGAGCACTTCTATCCCATTGATTCCCGGCATTTTAAGATCTAAAACAACTACATCGGGTATTTCACTTTCAACCATTTTAAGTGCCGTTTCACCATCCAAAGCGATGTCAGCCCCGTAGTTGCGTATGTTCATCCGTCTTGCCAATGCGGTTACAAAATCTTCTTCATCGTCAACCAATAATAGTTTTATCTGTTTCATGCTATTTCCTCGTTACATTGTCAGGTCATTAACTCTCAGGAAGTTTTGGGGGGCTTAGTGGATTCTTCGGATTCCTTCCTGATTCTTTTGTCCGCTTTTAAATAGTTTTTTGCCAGATTATGGGAACCCGCTTCTGCCATGGTGATAGCAATCATCATCTCTTCATAACGTTTCAAGAGCGGCTTCTTCTTATTTTTCGCCGCCCTGTATCTTTTCAAAGCGTCATGAATGCACGACAGTAAATCACTAAAATCAAAAGGAAGCATAAAGTCATCAAAGGCGCCCAACTTCATTCCTTTGATGGAAAGAGCCATGGCATCGGAACGGTTTAACAGGATTACTTCCAAAGAAGGTTTAAAATCCTTCAGCAGGGAAAGTATTGTTAATCCCTTTTCCTTCAATGCTACCAGGTTTAAAAGAACAACTTCGACTTTTTTCTTTTTTACAATCTTTTTGATCTCAGATGCCTCGCTGGCAGCATGAATTTCGAAACCTTCCGTTTGCAGGCGTTTTTCAAGGCCAAAGCGAAAAGAGCTTTCGATGTCAATTACCAACAATCGATCTGGCATGATCTATTCCGTTTAGAGAAATACGGTTACACCACGGCAATGCCATAGCGAAATTTGACCCTGCTCAGCCCTGTTTTGATCAGGAATTGACGTAGTTTAGGTTTTTCAACCTGGTTCTTCTTCAAATACGCTAACGCCAAATCAGGATCACCTTCTGCCATACCCGCTGCTGCATATGTGGTTTCCATTTCTTTCAACCATTGTTTCATTTTGAACCAATATCCATTGGAGACTGTTTCAGGTCCATTATGACTGTTTTTTTCAATATATTCACGCGCTATTTCAACGCTTCCTTCAGCCAATCCTGCAGCAGCGAAGTGAACTTCAATACTCCTGAAAGCTTGCTTGATTTTTGCCCATAAAGGACTTGCGGGTTCGTTTGCCAAAAATCTGCGGGCAGTTTCCCTATCGCCTTCTGCCAAACCGGCCGCTGCGAAATTGGATTCCACCATCGCCAAAATATTATTCTTGGATTGCTTTTTCATGTTGATCTCCAGTTTGGTGGTTGATGTTTCCGTGTCTGTTTGGAATGTGTTGCTCCCTATTGAGCAATTGCCGTGCCAACTATTTTTATGATAATAATTACAGATAGATAGCCTGGAAGGATTAAATGTGTTGAAAAAGGATAAGAAACATAATGAGACATAATGAACCGATCATAATGATACATAATGACACATTTTGAAATATTGTTATGTACTTGATTGATCCATTTTCTTATGCGACACCAAAATCTTTATCATTGCGGAACATCCGCTTTTGGGAAGAGAATAGACACAAACAACCTTTTGGTGGAAACAGCTGATGAGTGTTTATAATCGGAAGAACACGCTGAAATTCAGCCACACAACTCTCATGCGAAGCGTTGCAGTTTTGTGGCAGGTTGAGTAGACGACAACATCATTTAGTTAAGAGGATCAGGACCGTTTGTCACCCTGGACGACAGTGAAGGATCTGTCAAAACCCCGAGAGATTCTTTTTCGAAGCTGCTAACCTTGCTTCTCACCCTCGGAGTGACATCTTTCCGGTCAGCTTCCCTTGACTCAAAGAAATTGGAGCAGACAAGGAGATTTTAATGGAAATACCTTTGCTTAAAGATGTAGTTATCATTTTTGTCCTGGCAACAGGGGTGGTTTATATTTCTCATCTTATTAAACTGCCTGTAATTGTCGGCTTGCTGGCTACCGGCGTTTTGGCCGGTCCTCATGCTTTAGGTCTGGTCGACGCTGTTGAAGAGGTTGACAAGCTGGCGAAGATTGGAGTGATTTTATTGCTTTTTACAATAGGAATTGAGTTTTCCCTGCGTAAGCTGATGAGAATCAAGGTATTGGTGTTAATAGGTGGCTCTTTTCAGGTGATGGCGACAGTTTTTGCTGTTTATTGCGTCACCTACTACGGCTTGGACTGGAGTTTTGGAACAGCTGTGTTTATGGGATTTTTGATATCCCTGAGCAGCACAGCCATAGTACTGAAGGTGTTGCAAGACAGGGCGGAAATGGAGGCACCCCAGGGAAGGATTGCTTTGGGTATTTTGATATTTCAGGACATCATTGTTGTACTGTTCATAATTCTAACGCCGTTTCTGGCAGGAAAATCCGGTGCTGAGAACAGCATTTCGATTTTTCGTTTGGCTCTGACAGGTGGTTTGCTGATAGTGTTCGTTTTTGTAGGATCTAGATTCCTGATCCCGGCCGTGCTTCACCTGGCAATTCGGACACGCAACAGGGAGTTGGTTCTTCTCACCATTGGAGGTATCTGTTTCGCAGTTGCCTTTGTTGCTGCGGAGTTATCTTTGGCTTTGGGCGCCTTTCTTGCGGGTTTAACGATTTCCGAATCAGAATACAGCCACGAAGCTTTCGAGCTGATTCGTCCTTTTCGCGACATCTTTACCAGCTTCTTTTTTGTTTCGATCGGCATGTTGCTCGATATAGGTTTTGTGTTGGAACAGCCACTCCTGATATTCTTAATCACTATGGGTGTCCTTGTTGCCAAATCCATCATAGTGACAACGACCAGCCTGCTATTGGGATATCCGATTCGAACAGCAATCATCAGCGGTTTAACATTGAATCAGGTCGGTGAATTTGCCTTTATTCTGGCAACGGTTGGCAGTGCTTATGCTTTGCTCTCTGACGATGTTGAGCAGATTTTTTTGGCCGTATCCGTATTAACAATGGCTGGAACCAGTTTTATGATTTCCGCTGCACCTCGAATCGGCGACCTGGTTCTGCGGTTGCCCGTTCCAATACGCCTGCAACAGGGACTTTTTCCAAAAGTGAGTTTGAGCCCTTCGACAAAGAAATCGTTAAAAGATCATGTGGTTATTGTTGGATTTGGAATCAACGGGCGTAATGTCTCACGAGCAACTCGCCATGCCGGAATACCTTATAATATTATTGAGATGAATGCTGATATTGTAAAATCGGAACGGCAAAATGGAGAACCCATCTATTACGGCGACGCGACCCAGGAAGCTGTACTCAAGCAAGCTGACGCAAATCAGGCACGAACCATCGTGATTGTGATTGCCGAAGCGGCATCAACCCGAAGAATTGCCGGGCTGGCACGTCAATTAAATCCGAAGGCGCAGATTATTGCTCGAACACGTTATGTCAATGAAATGAGGGCATTATATGATTTGGGCGCGAATGAAGTTATTCCTGAAGAGTTTGAAACCTCGGTTGAGATTTTTACAAGGGTGTTATCAAAATACCTGGTTCCTAAAAACGAAATTGCTCACCTGATAGCGGAAATAAGGGAGGATGGCTACCAGATGTTTCGAAAAATGTCTGCAGCGGCAAGTCTGACAGTGGCAGATCTTCATCTACATTTAAACGATATCGAAATTACACCCGTTGTGGTCTCTTCAAATTCCCCGATGGCAGGAAAAACGCTGGCGGAAATTGGTCTCAGGAAAAAAACCGGATTGACCCTGCTTGCCATCAGGCGTGATTCACAGCTAGTGACCGAAATCAGTGCCGAGACTGAAATTCGTGACAACGACGAACTCTTTGTTATTGGAGCACCTGACAAGGTTGCAGCTGCTTCTGATACTATTTTTGCTTAAGTCGGATTTAGGTGGGCAGCCCTGACACCATGTCATCAATTATCGCTTCTCATAATTGTCCGGTTGATGGGCAACAAGTTGCCCATCCTAACATCTTTCGCTCAAACTGGTATATACTTGGTTGGTTTTCCTTACCTAAGTCACATAGATTCTTAATACCCCGAAGGGGAAAAGTGCATGAAGTCCTTTTGCCGGCCTTTGATCTGCCCGCCCCATTTCCAGTTCATCGCCTTGAAGGCTTGGACAGGTACGGAATCTTCGGTTAGCGTTCCCGGTCTTGCAGGGTCCCAGGCTCCGCCCAGCGAAAGTTTACATTTGGGGCCAAAAGAAAAACAATTGTTGTATAACCCGTTCCTGCTTCGATTAATATCGATGGCCGTCCCAAAAGAGTGATTGCTGAACTGGGTTCTCAATCCATTCTCATCAACAGGGCCTTTGCTTTTTCCTACTCGATAGGCAGTTACTTCATAAAGGGGAAAGTCGGAATCCAGAATCGTTTTTAATGCGGT
>JAKSDL010000726.1 GCA_022360105.1 Pseudomonadota bacterium | reverse complement strand
GTGCGATGATCCCGGATAAAAGTTGCCAGCAATCCTTTGAAAATGGTTTTGGTTGAAAGGTCCGGAAAATCGCTTTTAATGGTCTTATAGATTTTATCCGCTTTATCCCAGACTTTGGTCACTTCGTTGATATCCAGTGCCATCTGTCTTTGGGCTGTCCAGATATTGTGATAAAATCTAAGCTTGGCCAGTTTTTCCTCTCCTCTATATACAATATACTCCGAATCTTTTAAAGACATAGTGGAGGCAATATTGGAAACAAACGCCAGGAAAGGCAACTCCGAGTCTTCCCTCTCGTATAACAACAGAAAACTCTGGTTTGTCTGGCTTTCCGGGATGAAATAATAGTTGGTGCGAGGATTTTGATCGTTTATCTGGTCAGCTGTGTTGATAAGAGCATAGGCTTTCATCTTTTGCAGCCATTCAAGTTTGACACCCGGGAAAATTGTGGGTTCCGTCCCCGGGGGAGCATTATAAATGCTTCTGATAATAGGGATTTCCTCATTTTCCAGCATATCTTCCAGATAGGAACAAAACTGGTTGTAGCCAATCACCGAATCAAATCCGGTGAAGTTTAACTGTACATACCTTCGTGTTTTCCCTACCAGAGAAGCTTCCTGGATTTTTACAATGTCAAATTTGGGATTGTGTAACCGCTGAAGCTCCTTTATAGCAAGGTTTATAGCACTTTTCACCGGATCACCTTTTTCCTGCAGCCTTCCCTTGACCTTCAAAAAGTGCTCCCTCAATTCCTCTTCAGATATTTTCTCGTACAGATGCTCAAACAAATATTCCAGTGCTTCATATTGAATTCCCCGGGTGCCTCTCTTTCGAGGCATCAATTCCCGGACACTTTCCCATTCTTCAAGTTCGAAGCTGGTCCGCTTTTTCGCGATACGCGTAAACATCTGCTGCAACCTGTCTAATGTTTCGTTATCCAATTGAAAAATCCTGTATTAGTCTAAGTGATACAAATCGGAATAGCAATTTTCGTTTGGGTTGAATTCATACTATTCCGTTAAATAAGTCTAAAATATTTGTAAAATGCTTTTTAATTTAGGCTATTAGGCGCTAACCATTCCATTGTTAAAACCACTATTATCCACTTGGTATCTCGGCTGATAAAAGCTTAGTAACTGAAATAACATGATTATTTTTTTTACTAGTTATGACTTTGATTAATGCTTTGAAATTAAAGCCTAATCGCTAAAAGTTGATGATATCGCAGAAATCGTCACTTTTTTCTTCGATATTTATTGACAGAGTTTTTGGGTACGTTTACGTAATATTACATGTTAAAAAATAAATAAAATAATAGATTTTAAGATCGATATTGTTGTAGATTAACAATTCGAATAATCAGATGTTTTGAATTAGAGCTAAAAAGTTAGTTAAAACAAACCATTGAATTGACAAACTTAGAGTCAAATACTTTATACATTAAATTTGGAGAAGAACATGGATAAAAACAGAGTATTCAAAAGAAGAGGGAGAAGGAGAGCTGTTGGTTTCAATCCCAGTCATGAATTCATCGAAGATTCCGTTAAGGATTTTTTGGAGAAGGGTGGCAAGATCAAAAAGATTGAACAAGTGAACAACAACTATGAGAATTTCGTTTCCATGCCTGATACTCACTCTTCAGCAGACGATTTTCTATTTGAAAAATAGAATTTGAATCTAAAGAAACCGCTCGATATCGCCTTTGATACCTTGCTACCAATGCGAGGAACGGGGCGGTTTCTTGCCCTCCTCCACCGCTGATTAACAGCTACCAGTCATATCAAACAAATCTTCCCGAAATCAGTCAAGCACGGCGCTGAAATCAGGATGTTCCCTGATCGCCCTTAAAAACTGATCTTGAATCCGTTCCATTCTGTTTTTCATTACTCTTGTGAGACTTCGCATCATATGAAACCCCATGGAATGGTCTTCTTTCATCAGTTTTAAAATTCCGTCTGCATTGATCATCAGAATTTCGCTGGTTTCTGCGCATAAGGCTTTAAAACTATAAGGCTCGGAAAAAATAGAAGACCAGCCGAAGGAAAATCCCGGTTTAATAGCCCCAAGGGAAACCGTTATTTGCTGGGAGATTCTTTTCTCCAGTAGAACTTTTCCTCTTTGCAGCATATAAAAATACCGGGCTTCATCTCCTTCATCAAAAATAATCTCCTGTTCACGAAGTTTAAGCACATTGATGGCCGGGAGGACTTTCTCCAGCATCTCGTCTGATAACTTCTCAAGAATAATGATTTTTCGCAGATCTTCTATTGGGATCATAGTGTGGCTCCAGGAAACTGAAGGGAGTGGATCTTAAAGATTACCTGTTACTGTATGAAGCAGGTTCATCAAGATTTTTGGAAACAGGCCAAGATAAATGGATATGCCGACAACAACAAAAAGCGGAAGTAACATTGTTAATGGTGGATCTTTGATGTGCTGGTTTCCAGCGGTTAGCGCGGAATTTAACGGACCAAAAAACACCTTCTTTACTGCGGTGAATGTGTACCCGGCAGTTAACAGGATGGCTGTTACAGCGAAAATGGCGACGATCAATGCTGCAGGTCCCGCCTGAACACCATGTTCGAATATTCCTGTGAACATAATCCATTCTGCTGTAAAGCTGCTAAACGGGGGAAATCCGGAAAGCATCATGGCTCCAATCACCCATAAAATGGCTGTGATCGGCATTTTTCGGGCAAGTCCTCCCAACTGCCTGATATCTCTGAACCCTGTGGTGTACACCACAATACCGGCCGTGGAGAAAAAAATGGTTTTCCCCATAATGTGACTGAGAAAAAAGAACAGCCCTCCCTCAATACTAACCGTGGTTAGTGCTGCAATTCCGAGAACAGAATAAGCAATTTGGCTGATTGTCGAACAAGCGGCGATCCGTTTGATATCAGTCTGCGCCATGGTAAGCAAGGAACCATAAACCATGGTGACCAGGGCTAATATTAACAATGGAGTTCCGAAGACTTCAAAATCCGCACGGAGCGGTATTATCAGAACTCGCACCATTATGTATGCTGCAATGTTCGCATACACTGCCAGTAATCCTGCAATACAGGTAGGGTGTTCAGCGTGAACCCAAGGCATCCAGACGTGAAACGGGAATATCGCCAGTTTTGTCATCAATCCCAACAAGGTGATGAGGATAACCCAGAATGCCAATGGATTTCCTGCGATGCGGTGAATATCTGAAAAAGCGAAGGATTCGGTCTGGCTGTAAATGATACTTGATCCGGCCAATAACAGTAACGCACCGGCTATTCCCCAGATCAGACACATAAAAGCGATTTTTTGTCTTTCAATATACCCAAAGTATGCCATCAAAAAATAGAGAGTGATGGTCAAAACCTCCATGAAAAAGTAGAGCGCCAGTAAATTGGATACCAGGGAGACACCGGCAAATCCGATCGGAAAATAAAGAAACATGTAAAAAAAACGTGCATAATAGCTTGAATACGCTTTACCTTTGGCTCTGGGATATAAAACCTCAATCCGATGATCGACATAATGAATAGAGAAAAAAGCCAATACTGTGCATAAAAGGTTGGCAATAAGTGCCACGGGAAGGCTTAAGCCGTCTGCTACCAGATTTAATCGAATGTCCGGAGCTATTAGCAGATACTCCTCTTTCAAGACAATGCCTTGAGTTGCCTTGTAACCAATGTAGCAGAGTAGGGTCGTGGTATAGACGAGGGACAGTGCAGTAATCCAACCGGCTTTTCTTCCAAGTTTGTGCCGGCCGATAAACAGGATAACAGATACAATTGTTGGAATGATAATTACTTGAAGTAGTATGTTAGGTCCCATGAGTCCTTGTTATACCAATAATAAGAAACCAATGAAAATAACAAAAAACAGCAGAATTGTTGTAATGTTGAAAGCCAGTTCGCGGGTTTCAGTTTTAAAAAGCCTTGCAAAACTGTAAGCCTGGTCCGTGAAAAGACTGGGAATCATTTGATGAATAATGCTATTGAGCAGTGCCTCTGCTTTCACGACCAACCCGGCAATTCCTAACATTCCGCCGACAATTACCTTGTTATAAAACGAATCGATGTACCACCGTTCCCAGAAAAAGCGATAAAACAGTCGAATAACGGTCATCTTTTCTATAGTGGTACCGGCTGAAGTTTTTTTGGCGATGTAAATCCAATATGCCGGTAATGCACCTGCCAAAACGCAAAGCACCGAAAGAAGGGGAACCATGAAATTGGAACCTTCGGTTGAAGCTTTTTTGATCGGTAAACCCACCTGTTCAACCAAATTCACTTCAAATCCGTGATGAAGCAAATGTTCCACCTTTAGTCCCAACAGGCCCATTGCTATGATCATTGCTGCAAGAATACCACAGGGTATCCACATGACTTTTAGGCCTTCACCAAAATGACTGTTGTGTTTTTTCTGAGTTTCCACGTGCGGGCTTTCCATACCATAAAAAACCAACCCGATCATTCGTGTTGTGTAAAATGCAGTAAGAACCACTGTGACAGCGGCAAGAATAAACAAAGCAGTATTTATTTCGACAACCGCCAATAAGACAGCGTCTTTACTCCAAAAACCGGGAAAAGGAGGTAACCCGATCAAAGAAAGAGCAGCTATCATCATAAATAGCCAGGTAAAGGGAGCGTACTTCCTCATGGCGCCCATATCAT
>JAKSDL010000478.1 GCA_022360105.1 Pseudomonadota bacterium | reverse complement strand
GATTCTTCAACCACAAATGCCGAAAAGATCGATATGTATGGCATGTCCCTGGGTTACTCTATCTTCAATGGTCCTACTATGATTACCGTTGGTGCTGTGGGTGGATATGGAAGAGGTAAGATTCAGTCCGACCCGGATAATCCCACCGAAGTCCACGATTCCATCCGCGAGGCTTATTCGTTCAGTCTGGCCGTGAGTTACAATTTGGATAATTAAAACACGAAAAGCCAGCCTACCAGTTGATGGGTAACGAGTTTCCCGTCTTACAAGACGCTCTTGGTTTGCAATAAATTATTATCAATTGATTATTCCTTCCGGAGAAATGGGCAGAATATGCCAATCTATCTCACAATTTCATGTAAAAGTTTCATTACTGCGGTAGGATGGGTAACTGTGTTACCCATCATGCGAAACGTGAGCTTTGATTGAACATTGCAGTACATTGACACATAAGTAGCAATAAGCTAATATTGTAGCAAAAAGCAGCAAATAAAACGGAGGATAATACTATGGCCAGTCCCATGCGATTAAATTCGGCTCTGGTAGCCGCCGCCGAGAGAGAGTCAACCATACAGAAACGTTCTGTTCCGAAACAGATTGAATTTTGGGCGGAACTGGGAAAAGCAGTGGAAAACCTGCTGGATATTTCGGATGTATTTGCAGTGATTCAGGGGTTTAAGCGACTAAAAGTGGAATCATTGGATTCAGCTCGTGTTGATGCGGAAGATGTATTTGATGATCTGGAAACAGATCGAGCTGATGGGAACCTGTTTGACAAAGTCACAGGATCGTCTGTTTACTACGAAGCCAGCACATCCAAACCGGGATTTATAGACAAAGTGGATTCCGGAAAAGGGACCCGATTAACCGGTAAATTTGAAAATGGTGAATTCATGGCTGTTACATGAAGGAATCCAAACAGCTTTGGTTGCTTGCCGGAGGTAACGGAGCCGGTAAATCCACGTTTTACAGGGAATTTCTGGAAAAACGCGGAATGAAGTTCATCAATGCGGATATTATTGCCAAGGCAATCAATCCGGAGTATCCCGAATCCGTCAGTTATGATGCTGCCAATCTGGCTGAAAAATTAAGGGAGCAGTTAATTCAACAAGGTACTTCTTTCTGTTTTGAGACTGTCTTCTCCCATATCTCCAAAATCGATTTTATCGCCAAGGCCAAGGCTTTGGGCTATGAAGTTATCCTTGTCTACATTCATCTTGAATCCACAGACCTTAACGAAGCCCGTGTTCTTCAACGCGTAAGCGAAGGAGGGCACAATGTTCCTGCCGTAAAAATCCGCACTCGCATTCCACGTACAATGAAACATATTGCCAAAGTACTTCCTTTGGTGGATGAAGCGCGATTATTGGACAACTCATCCCGTACTGATCCTTTCAAACAAGTTGTCCGGGTGAAAAAAGGCAGGTATGTGAAAATGCAAAAGCGACTGCCGCTTTGGGCCAAAGAGCTATTGAACAGCCTGACCGAAATCTCTAACTGAGCATTTTTTTGGAATCAGTCCGGTTGATGGGCAACGGGTTGCCCATCAACTCTTAATCAGAACAACATCTTGGTCAGTGAATCAAAGTATAGTGGCATTGCTGTAACCCCGCCACTATAGGTCGGGTTGATTACTTCCTAAAGCAGATCCGATTTTTTCAGCAGAAATACCGCACCTTTGTAAGAGACGACCACTACTGCTACATAAAGAATTAATAATAATGCATTCATATTTTCTCCTTAATAAGCCTTGCCTTTGGTTACTTCATCGGAAGTCAGTTTGCTGGAATCCATTTGCTTCCAGACATAAGCGATGTACGCCAGGACGAATGGGATACCCATGGCCACGTAGGTCATGGTCGTCAATGTAAAATGACTGGATGAGGCGTTATAAATGGTCAGGCTTGATTGCAGATCCAGCTTGGATGGATAAAATGAAGTATTATTAAAAGCGGGAATGCACAACACTGTCAGTCCGACGAGTACGGTACCGAGTCCATATGGCCAGATTCCTCGAAAGCTGTTTTTGAACTTTGCGAGATAAATTCCCAGTATTACCAGCACCACTCCTGCCAGCAAAAGAATCAACAGAACAGGAACCGCCAGCAAGTTTCCGAGATATTTGTACGCAACCATGGAAACCGTGCCTTCCGCATCAAATCCAAATCCATCCATCAATAGAACTGATACCAGGAAGTACAATAGAAAAGGCAGCGCAGCCAAAAAGTTTGTTAACACTGCTTTTCTTAATCTGGCTTCCAGATCCGGAGTATCGGAAAAGTCGATATTATTCAAAAGATATAACGCTCCAAGCACTCGGGAGTTAAACACCAGGAAAATCCCCAACGAGAGGTTAAACAGAGAAAAGGCAGCTTCCAGTCCTCTCAGGTTTATTCCACCCATTGAATAGTCCCAGGTTACCTGGTTATAGTCATTCAGCATGAAATTAGAACCGGTATAAAAGGTTCCAACTGCCGCACCAATCAATAAAATACCCACGGCACCGTTCAGCAGGAGAAAAAATTCGTAAGTTTTGGTACCCAGAAGATTATTGGGTTTTTTTCGATACTCATAACTGACTGCCTGAATGACAAAAGAAAACAAAATCAGTATCCAAACCCAGTAGGCACCGCCAAAACTGGTGGCATAAAACTTCGGAAAAGCCGCAAACAATGCTCCACCGAATAATACCAGGGTTGTGAAGGGTAATTCCCATTTTCTTCCCAGGGAGTTGATCACCAGGGAGCTTTCCAGGTCGTTCTTTGCAACCTGCCACAATAAGGTTTGGCCGCCCTGCACCAAAGTCAAAAACAAAAACAAGGCTCCTACGACAGAACATAGAAACCACCAAAGCTGTTGTAGTGTCGAATAATCCAGTGATCCTATCATTTTGAGCCCTCCGGTCCGATTGAAATTTGCTTGAGCATGATTTTGATCTCAGCGATGAGTAGAACTGTAAATGCAATAAAAAACAAGGCAAACGTAATCTGAACATTAGATGCGGAAAGATTAGTCGTGGCAACTTTTACAGGAAGAAAATCCTGTATCGCCCAGGGTTGTCTTCCCAGTTCTGCTACGATCCACCCCGCCTGAGAGGCCAGCATCCCCAACAATGCAGAGATGAGTCCAATGGGCAGCAACCATTTCTGCTTGGTAACGGTGCCTTTCATGGTGAAATAGAGGAAAAGCAGAAAAATCAATGGAAACGCGGAGCCAAGTATGAACATGATCCGGAAGGCATAAAAGGTGATCGGAACATTTGGTACTGCCTCTTCGGGAGTGTCCAGGTATCCGTAACCCAGGTATTTCTCCCCCTTTCTGAAGCTTTCCATAGCCTGCCGGGCCAGTTCCTCATCTTTGTCCTTTTTTGCCTGTTTATAGACTGCCAGGTCTTCAACGGCTTTTTTGCCGATGGCAATTTTGCTTTCTACCCCTTCAACGGATTCAGCAGTATTACCATAGAGTAAATCATCCACTCCCGGAACGAAGGAATCGAAGGATCGATTTGCCAGGTAAGAGAGCATAAAAGGCACTTTGATGTTGAGATGGAAGGCGTCCTGGTTGTCTCCCGGTTTTTTATTGCTGTTTAATATGCCAAAAATACTGATACTTGCGGAGCGCTCACCTTTGTAAAGACCTTCCATGGCAGCCAGTTTCATGGGTTGCTGCCGGGCTACGTCATATGCTGAACGATCTCCAGTGAAGATTACAAATCCCGAAGAG
Source organism: Pseudomonadota bacterium (assembly GCA_022360105.1). Next base: position 9,547 of record JAKSDL010000478.1, on the reverse strand, counting down.
ATTAGTCCAAACACCGAAGCCACCACAATCGATTTTTTTGCCATTTCGATGTGCCTGCCCTTGATCAAATACCAGGATGAAACAGTAAGCACAAACAATGCAGCAAAAAGAAACCCGGAGCTTGAGGTATGGGTGAATTTTGAAACAGCGACCGGGTTAAATACAACGTCAGCAAAGTTAAACATTTCGAAACGGGTTTTATCCAGGTTGAATTTCATACCAACCGGATTTTGCATCCAGGCATTGGCTACAAGGATCCAGACGGCAGAAAGATTTGCCCCGATGGCGACCATCCAGGTCGAAAACAGATGGAACTTTTTAGAGACCCTATCCCAGCCAAAAAACATAACTGCAAAAAAGGTCGCTTCTATAAAAAACGCAAAAATCCCCTCAATTGCCAATGGTGCTCCAAAAATATCTCCCACCATCCAGGAGTAATTTGACCAGTTTGTTCCGAATTCAAATTCCAGAATAATTCCTGTGGCAACACCAACTGCGAAGTTGATTCCGAACAGTGTCATCCAGAACTTGGTAATCGATTTCCATTCTTCTTTTCCGGTTTTAACGTAGATCGATTCGAAGAAAGCACATAAAAACGAGAGCCCCAGCGTCAACGGCACGAACAACCAATGATACATTGCCGTTAAGGCAAATTGAGCCCGTGCCCAGTTTACCATGCTTAGATCAATCTCAATCATATTTTACCTCCAGATTTGGTCCTAGAAAAAGCTGCCGAAAAAATGGCAACAATAATTGGGATTCTGTTAATACAGCCTATTGATCCGTGCTCTCTACAGCCGGTTTAATAAGCTGGTCCGTCACGTGGTTTCCACGTTTTTCATCGGTTGAAAAATTAGTATTCAGGAAATTCGGGAAAAAGAACATCTTCAGCACACCAAACATAAAAAACAGTTTAACAAAAATGATCCCCCATAGTTTCTTTCCAACCGTCATCCCCCTGAATCCATCAACCTAATAGAAAAAGATACTTGAGAGTTTTTTCAACATCTTTTCTCCCATTAAGTGTCTGTTCACAGGTACATTGTAAAAACTGCTTTATATATCAAGCGTTGGAACATGTGGAAGACAAAAATTCTCCTGACTCAATTGAGCGAAATTGGCACTTGCCAGATTGGCCCTCAGCTGTTCGCTGGCCCTGTCCCAAACCCTGTGAACAAGGCAGCGAGGACTGGAAGGACAGCTAGCCGGCCTTCCCACACAATCGTTGAGATATATCTTGCCAATCATGATCTCAACCACCTCCAGGAGAGAGATGTCTCCAGGTTCTTTTAAAAGACGATAACCGCCTTTGGCACCTTGCTGGATTTCGATCAACCCACCCTTGCTTAAATCTTGCGCTATCTTTGCCAGAAAACTGGGCGGTATTTCTCCGTGTTCCGCAATTTCCTGCTTGGGAACACTAATCCCGATTCCCTTTTTAGAAAGATAGCTGATACACCGTATGGCGTACTCACCAGCCCGAGTCAGTCGCATCCAAAAATCTCCAGATATATCTTAATAAGATAAATAAGACAATAATTATCTTATTTATCTTATTTCGAAATTAGTCAAGAAAAAAAATTGTATGTAATGAAGTGGCATCATTGAGTTTCGATAATTGGTCAAACGAATGCTTTTTCATCCTGGATGAATCAACCACGTGGTAAAAAATGAATGTTGGTTCAACGTACCATTTTTTAAATCGGCAGGGTAGAAATTTTTTGCAAGATCAAATTAGGCAGGTTGTTACGGTCATCTTCTGTTGCTTCAAAGATTTCGATGCGATCCCTCGTTTTGAGGGATCGGATTAGATCGTCCCTATCTAAAGTGATGGTTCCGATTTTTGATCGCAGCTGTTTTACCGGAAGAGGGTGCCCCTTCCAACTCACTCTCTATCTAATTTTGCCGATATATTCAAGATTTCATCGTGTTCCGGCGATTTGTTTTTATCTGTAATTTAACTCAGTTTCCTGTAGAATGAGGGCAATCTCAATCTGTGTAGCTGGACTAATTCATGGTTTGCTTAAGTTAATTTACGGAGTGTGTCATGTTCATCAAGACCAAGATTCGCTGGAAAATCATCTTCAGCTCATTCACGATCATGCTTTCTTGTGTGACTTTGATCACCTTGTTTGTGGTTATTACCATGAAGAGCAATGCAAACAGGGAATTGAATGATTATCGTTTTCAAGCCAAACAGGAAGTTCGGGAAAATCTCAAAAACTACGTTGATATTGCTTACAAAACAATTGTTTCCAACTATATTGCAGCCACCGATAAAGAGTATCTGAAGGAGCGATATGGCAAGCGAATGAAAAATGTTGTGTCGGTTGCTGTTTCTTTTGTGAGGGATGCCCAAAAACGGGTTAAAGCGGGGGAAATAAGTGTGAAGCGTGCTAAAACGCAGGTCGCTGAACAGATCAGGAAGATGCGTTATGATAAAGGAAGCGGTTATTTATGGATCAATGACACGGGAAGACCGTTACCTTTGATTATCATGCATCCTATTGCTCCTGCTCTTGAGGGAACGGTCATGGACCATCCTAAATACAATGTTGCTCTTGGCAAGAACAGAAACATGACAGCTGCTTTTGTTGATGTGACAGAGACAAGTGAAGAAGGTTATGTGGACTATGTTTGGCCCAAACCCGGAAAGGACGGCACAAAGGTCAACCAGCCTAAACTCTCCTATGTGCGCAGGATTCCGGAATGGAATTGGATTATTGGCACCGGTATTTATGTTGATGATGCCCTTAAAGATGCCATTGTAAAAACCAAAAACGATATTGGGAACATGCGATATGATCAGGGAAACGGGTTTTTCTGGATAAACGATACAGGTACTCCTATACCGAGCATGGTAATGCATTCGTTGGACAAAGAAATGGAAGGGCAGGTGTTGGATAATCCCAAGTTTAACAGGGTTGGTGAAGAAAGATCCAACGTTTACGTGGCAATGGTGGAAAAGGTGAAAGCCGACCAAAACGGTTATTTGGAATATACCTGGCCAAAGGTTTCGGAAAATGGAGAAGAGAGAGAACACACGAAACTGGCTTATTTCAGGTTATTTGAGCCTTTAAACTGGATTATCGGCACTGAATTGTTTCTGGATGAAATTGAGGCTCGGATTGCAGCACGGCGTGCAGATGTGAACAATCAGATTTTTGGACTCATTTTTAGAATTATTGCCATTGTGGTTGTTATTTCATTTTTGGCGTTTTTGGCTTTGCTATTGGTTGCACGCACTATATCCCGACCTATCGAAAGTGGGAGTGATATAGCAGAACAAATTTCCTTGGGTGATCTTTCCGTACAAATAACAAATGAGCAGCAGGATGAAATCGGGAAATTATTAAAAGCGATGCAAAAGATGATCGATTCCTTAAAGGAAAAAGCGGATATAACAGCCCGTATTGCCGAGGGTGATTTATCTTCCGATGTGGTACTGGCTTCCGAAAAGGATGTGCTTGGCCGTACCTTGCAAACAATGATCAATTCGCTAAAAACCAAGGCGTTTCAAGTTGAGGAAATTGCCAGGGGAAACCTCGCGTTGCAGGTTGAAACCATATCTGATCGAGACAGATTGGGCTGTGCTTTGGTTAAAATGGTCGAAAGCTTAAACGAACTGTTATTCGATGTGAATTCGGCAGCAGAGGAACTGGCATCGGGCTCAAACCAGATTTCAACAACCAGTCAGAATCTGGCAGTGGGAGCCAGCCAACAGGCAGCATCATTGGAAGAAATCAGCTCTTCCATGGAGGAACTAAAACGGCAATCGGACAGCAATCTGAATAATGCCAGTTCTGTCAAAGATGTTTCGGCTAATTCCAAGACCAAGGCAGAAAAGATAAAAACGCAATTGGCGGGGATGCTGAGCGCCATGAAAGATATTAACACCACGGCAGAGCAGATATCGGCTATTGTGAAAACCATAGACGAAATAGCCTTTCAAACCAGTGTGCTTTCAATTAATGCAGCCGTTGAAGCTGCCCGGGCCGGAGAAAAAGGTAAGGGGTTTGCTGTTGTGGCGGAAGAAGTGAGAAGTTTGGCTCAACGTAGTGCCCAAGCCTCAAAAGAAACGAACAGCATGGTTCTGAATTCCATCGCAACAATTGAAAAGGGTGTGTTAAGAGCCAACGAAACAGCTGGTTCAGTAACTGATATTATTGAAGGATCATCTTCAATCAATGAGTTGATAGAAACCATCGAGGTCGCCAGTCGTGAGCAAGCCATAGGGACTCAACAGATTAACGATGGTTTGTCTGAATTAAACGGATTGGTTCAAGATAATGCTGCCGCTGCTGAAGAATCAGCTTCTTCCAGCACGGTTCTGGATAATCAGGCCAAATTGTTGAAATCGATGGTTGCGAAATTTAATCTGGATGATCGCCCCTACCAAAAAGATTGCAGTCAAATAACCTCCATGGATAGTGATTCCCGTATAATCCAATCCATATCCGATTCCGGAAAACGACTTTTAGAATCCTCTGCTTTACACACGGATCAGGTGGTTGATAAAATTAACCTATAACAGAGAGGAGCGTAGACATTTTTAAGGAGAACGTAATGAGTCAGGATAACAGCAAGGCAAAGCAACGCAAACCCGACTGGTTAAGAATCCGCCCACCATCAGGCAAGAATTTCAGCTTTCTCAAGGGATTGGTGAAATCGGAAGGTTTGCACACTGTTTGTGAGGAAGCTCGTTGTCCTAATCAATCCGAATGCTGGGGTACCCATCGAACAGCCAGTTTTATGATCTTGGGCGATATCTGCACGAGGCGATGTCGCTTTTGTGCTGTCAAGACCGGTATGCCAAGTGCCGTAGACATTCAAGAACCAAACAGGGTTGCAGAAGCTGTGCAGCGAATGGAGTTGCGACATGTTCATATCACCATGGTGAACAGGGATGATTTGGCGGATGGTGGCGCAGGTATTGTAGCCGAAACAGTCCTGGCCATCCAAAAGCTGGTTCCGGGTTGCTCCATTGAGGTGTTAACATCTGATTTCCAGGGAAAGAGAGATGCCATCCAAACAGTTATTGACAGCGACCCCGAAATATTCAGCCACAACGTGGAAACAGTGCGCCGCCTGACCCCTCTTGTCCGGTCCAATTCCAGTTACGACAGGTCTTTGGAGGTTCTTAAGGTAGCCAAGGAGATCGATCCTGAGTCGATCACAAAATCCAGCATCATGATCGGACTGGGAGAAGCTAAAGACGAAATCATTGAAACCATGGACGATCTGAGAACTCATCAAGTCGACATGATCAATATTGGGCAGTATCTTCAACCTACCAAAGGTCATGCTTCCGTAAAAAAATTCTGGCATCCGGATGAATTCAAGGAATTTAAGCAAATTGCCATAGAAAAAGGATTTGTCCATTGTGAGTCAGGTCCGTTTGTTCGTTCTTCCTACCATGCTGATGATCAGTACCAGGGCTATTTAAACCAGGAAGCCCTTTCTGCGAATTGATATGAAACCTTTCTATCCATCTGATAACTAAAATCAATCTATGAAACATAAAATAATTGGGATCAAAAACTACACGGATTCCGTCTTTGAATTGCGTGTGGAACGAAACGGACTGGAGTTCGAACCGGGACAGTATATTATGGTCAGCAAGCCAGGTCTAAAAGAAAAACGCGAGTATAGTATTTATTCGTCAACCGATGCAGAGTTTCTTGAGCTGTTGATCAAGGATGTGGATGGCGGGGATGTATCGGGTGCCTTGCATCGCTCTCAAATCGGAGAGGAGCTGGATATTGAAGGTCCTTTGGGAACCTTTACGATTCCGAAAGAGATCCGGAATGGTAAATTCGTGTTGATTGCCACCGGAACCGGTATTGCACCATTTCACAGTTTCGTCACCAGCTATCCGGAATTGGATTACAAACTTCTGCATGGCGTACGTGAGCCTGAACAGCTTTATGGAAAAGAGTCTTTCGATTCAAGCAGGCATGTGGAATGCCTGACTCGAAATGTAAACGGTCATTTTAATGGCAGGGTAACCGACTACTTAAGACAAAACAGCGTTGAGGTGAGCAGTTATTATTACCTCTGCGGAAGCTCAGACATGATTTATGAATCATTTGAGATTCTTCAATCCAAAGGAGTTGCCCGCAACCATTTGTTAACGGAGATTTATTTTTAAGGACCGGTGGATCATTTATGCAATAGCAATGAAGAAGAGTTCTATCGTATTTATTAACAACGGATAAGTGGTTCTTAACTCTTGAAGACCTGCTGAATTCTAATTACGAGAATAATCAAAATAATTTAGTCAAAACAGTAAAACGAATGTAAACATAGAGACAGGTGGAACCGGTCTGGAACAAGCTATCTGCCAAAAGATTGTCAATGCCCACGGCGGCAAGATATGGGCTCAAAACAATCCAATTCCCGGCTCCACCAGAGGAAGAGATGGTTAATTATATTCTCAGTTTTCCAGAAGTACATCTTCCGATTAAACAAATATTGCCTTCCTGCAAAAATTCAAGTTCCCCAGCAAATTGTGGAAATATTCAAGCTTAGTACGAAGCAATGAAAGCGAACGGTCGAATGAAATTGTCTAGTTAAAGTAAGTTATTAGGCGTTTTTATAAAGTATGAAATGTTTAATAACTTTGTAATTTTTCCTTTTAAAGATCTTTTAGATGGTCTTCTTTTTTCTACCGAATCTACAAATCCGCAATTAAGTATCTGGCCAGAAGCAAGTAAAGCAATAAAGTATTCATCTAGTAGCTCACTGGTTATTTCTTTTTTGGAAAAGTGTAACTCTTTTAATGTCGGCGCCTGGTCCATAGATAATTATTCACGTTCTACAATGTTAGAATTCAAATGACATGGAAAGAGTCGTATTGTATGAAAAAAAAAGTCTGATTATCAATACTGTAAAAAAATCACACTGTAATAAATTTGCAGTACTTAGTACCGATCAAAAAAATTTCCGGATACTGTTAAGCTGACAAGATATTTTGTAGTTCCTGATTATCGTAATTAGTAGATGGTCAGGAGGCGAAAAATGCAGCTTTCAAGATTGCTGCACTAAGCATTTCACTGCCAGGTGGTTTAAAACGGAATCACACAGGTTTATTGCGGTTTTTATTTACGGGGTGTTTCGTTTGATGAGATTTCAAAAAATACCTACGGAAAGTCTAATTTGAATTTATTGAAGCCGAATTTTAATTCTTTTATACTGTTGATTCCTGTTTTTCGTTTTATGGCTTCAAAATGTTTTTCAACGCCGGAAGGAGAAATGTTTAAAGCTTTTGCTACAGATTCATTGGGCAGACCTAACTTGAGAAGACGATATTCAAAAGTGCCTTCCTGATACTATAGAACTCTCCATAGTGAGTCGGAGTCAATCGTCAAGACAGCATACTGTGCCTGTGAAACCCGCTAATTTGTGGTTTTTTTCGTTAGTTTCTTTCATATCTTTCCTGACAGTGGGGGGTTAGGGTGCGAGCTATTGTTTTCGGATCATCTATGAGACAATTAAAGGTAACAGAGATCAATTCAGGAAAAAAATGAAGTGAATTGATATTCAAAACGTTTTCTTTTTCCGGTTCGATCGTAAATGAATTCTTTTGAAAAACAAAACAAGTGTTAAATCAATCCATGGAATGGATTGAGTACATGGTCAATTTTAAATATATTCATTAAATACAAATAATTAAAAACACTTAAACGAAAACCGGTGAAAGACAGTCCTATAAAATCTATAGTACCAGCAACAAATATAAAGACATTAAGATAATGAGAACTGAGGTTGAATTTAATCAAAATACCGGAATTGTTACCACCCGTTTTTTCGAAACATTAACCATTGAAGAAGTTAAAGCAGCTATCGGTGGAATAATACGTAATAAGGAATATGTTCCCGGAATGAAAGGGATTTATGACTTAACCCATGCCAATCTCTCAGATATTGATGGGGAGATGGTGGAAGAACTATCAATTCAAATTGAAAGATTGTCAAAAGGAAGAATAGGAAGACCAAGGGTTGCCCTGGTATCGGAAAATGCCTTGAATTATGGAACGGTGTCACTTTTTAGGGAATACTACGTAGACATGGTCACCGAATTAGAAGTTTTTGAATCTTTGATAGATGCTGAAAAATGGTTGCTTAAAGGCTGATTATTGCTTGTTAGACCTTAATTGCATATACTCACACCTGAATGCGGTTCTGCAAGAAACCTTCCTTAGTTGAATTTGTATTGCTTCCTAAAATAAATACAAGTTTTTTGCAAAAGATTGCTTATCGTCGCAGGAGGTGATTTTGGTAAAAAATATTCTGGTCGGTCTATTTGCGCTGATTGCTGTACTAATAGCGGCAATTTTATCAGGTCCCAGGGTTACCATCGATATGGAAGTAAAGCCGGTAATCCTGGATGATGATTTAGATAATTACCTTTCAAAACAGGAACAGCAATTTCCCTTAACCACTCCTGATGTTGCAAAAAAAATTGTCTGGCAAAATAATGTAACGAAAGAAAAAACGAAATACTCTATTGTGTATCTGCATGGTTATTCTGCCACTCTGATGGAAACGCATCCGTTGACCAGAAATATTGCAACAAAGCTGGAAGCAAACATATTTTACACTCGATTAACCGGTCATGGTCAAACCAAAGAGGAGTTCGCCAAAGCCACAGCAAATGGCTGGTTGCAGGATACTTTAGAAGCCTGGGAAATCGGAAAGGCAATTGGTGAGCGAGTGGTAGTCATCGGCACTTCCACCGGTGCAACTCTGGCCATCTGGTTAGCGATAACACGGCAGCTGCCTGAATTACAGGCTTTGATCTTTATTTCACCAAATTTCTACCCGGCAGACAGCTCTGCACGAATGTTACTGTGGCCATGGGGAGTTAAACTCGTAGAGCTGGTGACAGGAAACGCCTATCATCCATGGGAACCTTTAAATGAAGACCAAGGAACTTACTGGATGACTTCCCCCGCGTTGTCAAGCAGTGCTCACTTAATGGCACTCGTAGACCATGTCGATTCTTTTGAACTCTCAAACTTGCAAAAACCGACCTTAATACTTTATTCGGAGCTGGATGATGTGGTCAGTGTGTCAAAGATCAAAGAGAAGTACGAGCAGATTGGCTCTCCAACAAAAAAACTGGTGACTGTTCAAAACGACAGCAACCCAAGCAAACATGTGCTGGCCGGTTATATCTTGGGCAATAGCACCACCCGGTTCGTCGAGAATTCCATTGTTCAATTCTTAGATGAAAATAGTCTGTTAGATTGAAATGGATCTGCCATGGGTCCTTTTCAATCAGGCATGGCCCCTTGTTAAAAATCCCTTCCGCACTCAAGCCGTTTTAGATTCTATTCAATTGACCTATCCTAAGGAATCCCGAATATCGATTAAAACTTGCACAGATATCCCAGTTGCCGGTTTCGGTCTAAAACTGAAGAGCTCAGTGGCGGCATCAACATGAAGAGAAAAAGTGACCCTGATCCACGCCATCCATGATGATTCAATAGTGTCTCCTGTTAAATTCGTCATCAAGATTTCTGATTGCTCGACAACTGTTTGT
>JAKSDL010000323.1 GCA_022360105.1 Pseudomonadota bacterium | reverse complement strand
GATCGAATTGGAAGAGCTGTTATTTGATTTTGGATAAACCACCGGGGGATTTATCCAGCATGATTAGCCACTCGCAATTATCATTTGATTGTTGATTATTAAAATGAAAACAATCCATAACAGTGCCCTGTGATCCTACCCCAATGCAATAAACTCGACCTAACAAAAGCTCCGGAGGAGCGACAGATAGTAGCCAGTGGTGAAAACCACCGGAAGACAATTAAGCCCGTCAACCAGAGTCCTGTAGGGACGACACAATAACCTGATAGATCCAATTCATGTGTCGTTCCTCTGGAACTCCGGAAAGTGCGTGATTGGTCTACCAGCGGTTAAAACCGCTGGCTACTTTATACCGCTCCTCCGGAGCTTAATACCACTTGGTGGAAAATCAATAACGATAAACCTGGACTTAAAGGTTTTCCAGATTGGGATGTCAATCATTTATAATCAGAATAAAATTTATTTTAGATTTTTTAGTCTTTTTTCCAGAAAACGTTGCTCAGGTCCTTGTTGAGTTAGTGATAGTGCCCTTTGATAACTTTCCTTCGCTTTTTCATAATTCCCCAGCCTTCTAAAAAAATCAGCTTTGGTTGAATGGATGAGATAGTAGTCCTCCAGATCCCCTCGATCCAAAATGGCATTTACTTTCTCCAATCCGACTTCAATTCCTTTATGCATGGCGGTCGCAACCGCCATGTTCAGTTCCACAACCGGGGATGGATTAATGTCTTGAAGTACTGAATATAATTCTTCGATTTGAGCCCAATCGGTTGATTGTGCATCGGAAGCCTCGGCATGGACAGCGGCAATAGCCCCCTGGATACCGTATGGTCCGAAGCGACGACTTAACAAAGACTGCTCAATAAGTGCAATCCCTTCACTGATCTTCTCCTTGTCCCACAGGGATCGATCCTGGTCTTCCAGCAAAACAAGATCGCCCTCAGCCGTCATTCTTGTCTCCCGTCTTGAATCCTGCAACAACATAAGCCCAAGCAGTCCCGATACTTCCGGCTCCGGCAGCAGATCCATAAGCAATCGACCCAGTCGTATGGCTTCATCACAAAGATCTCGCCTTGTGAGGCTTTCCCCGGAGGTTGAGGAATATCCTTCATTAAAGATCAGGTAGATCACTTGCAGTACAATATCTAAACGCTCCGGGAGTTTTTCCGGGGGAGGGATTTGATAGGGAATGCCGGCTTTGCGGATTTTGGATTTTGCCCGGACGATCCGCTGCGAAACAGTAGAGGCAGAAGTTAGATAGGCTCTGGCAATTTCATCGGTACTAAGATCACAGACCTCCCTTAGTGTCAGAGCGACACGAGCTTCCGCAGACAAGGCAAAATGACAGCAGGTAAAGATTAATCGTAGTTGATCATCTTCCAGGATATCATCCATCTGATCTGCCGGGTCATGCTGGTTGTGATCAATTTGGTTTTCCAGTTGACCGGGCAGGGGTGATGTGAATTTGGATTTCCGTCTCAAGTTATCGATTGCTTTGAAACGCCCTGTTGAAACTATCCAGGATCGAGGATTCTTAGGAATTCCCTCTTCCTGCCATTTTGTAGCTGCAATTGCAAAAGCTTCCTGCAACGCATCCTCAGCGAGGTCAAAATCCCCCAACAAGCGAATTAAGGTTGCCAGTATCCTGCGTGATTGAGAATTGTATAATTCCTCAAGTGCGGCATTGATTTGATTTGCACCGGTGTCATTCATTTTCCAAATCCAAAATTACGGGTGGATGCTTATCAAAATGAATGTCTCTTTTCTGCAAATTTTGCTCCTAGTTCGGGGTAAATTTGCATAGCTTCAACATTTCGAAAGTAATTTGGAAAAACCATGCGTCCGGTTGGCAAGATTGTCAAAAATGCCATCGATCCATTTGTCATCAAGTTATCGCTGTTCATCAATTATCTTCATGGCAATTGTTTCTCCTGAAACTAGTCTATTAGTTTAGTTACTGGAATGTTATTTGATGGAGAAACCGATCATGAAAATAAAAACGTTAACTGTTGCTGTAGTTTCAGCATTGATAGTGAGTCATCCTTTATTTGCGCAGCAGGATGCCGGCGCAGATCTTGCCAATGAAAAAAAACTGACCCTCGACCTGGGAGTTGCCCTGATCAATTCAACCTCGACTTTGGATACCCGGGGTGAGAAAGAAATTGAGGACAATACCAAAGCGGGAGAAGCATCCAATTCGGCTTTGATACTGCCTATTTTCGATTTTCGATATATTTTCAGGAATACCGATACAGAAGTGTTCGTCGGAACGCCGTTGGATGGTTCTGATCTCTCTTTGGCAGTGGGGGTTACCCAACCTGTTGATGACCTTGGCAAATTCTCTCTTTCTTTCGCCCCCAGTTTGGGAGCTGAAGTTTGGAAAAATCCCTATCTTGAAAATACCAAAAGAAAAAGTACACCCGAGCAAAGACTCACAACCAAATTTGCCTGGAAAGGAATTCGCAATTCACCTTTCGACCTAACCTACTCGCATACCGGATCAGACGTTGAGGAGGATGATATTGGGGATTTGTACCAAGATCTGGAACGAGACGGTTATGCGGAATCAGTTCAATTGACCTACAATGTCGGCCTTAGTCAAACAAGTGTGGTCTCCCCGAGTTTGATGCTTGAGAAAAATCACTTACAGGGATCAGCCAACAATTATGACAAATCAGGAATGTCTGTTAAATACCAAACAGGTAATGCTGATCATTATTTCATGCTGGAACTGTCTGCCAATAAAGCGATGTATAAAACAGAACATCCAATCTACAAGGAAACCCGGAGAGATCAAGAAGCCGGTATCTTCGCGATGTTGCACTTATTAAACCTGTTCGATGTTGAGGGTATGCACTCCAATATTATTGTTGGTACCGGTACTTTGGATTCCAACATCGATTTTTTTGACAGCAGCATTTCCTACCTGGCTGTTACTTTGGGCTATAGCTACTAAATCAGGATGGGTGTTTGGTCTTTCCATAGTAGCCAAACGGTGAACCAACTTTAGTCGATCCACCGATATCAGCTGCTACCAGGCCTTTAAGTTTGACATTAAAAGCTTAACAGGCCTTTTTTTTAAACACTAATGATCCTTACAATGTTGATTACAAGCCACCCCTAACACAATGAGTGTTGCAGATGACCGCACTAGTTTTGAGACAGTTTAGATTTGGATATCCCATACTGAAGCTCATTTCGGCTGCTCTTGTACGATCAGAAGGATGACTCGTTGACGACCAGTAAGAGTAAGGTTTGGTAGTTGGAAAATACCCGGTGTCGATTGCAGGTGATATTTTTGAATGGTCGGCTATGGACATTAATTCACGGATATTGGGGAGTCTCCAGTCATTGTATCCAGCCAGCGTCAGTCCTTCGCAATGGGCACTGATTTGTTCCCAGTTTCCGGAAACGAAACTGCCATCCTGTTGCCATGTTAGACTCGTCGCCCTGTGCCAAACAATTCCGCTGGCAACAGCTTGGAAGTCTTGCGGCCAAAGAACTCCCTCGGGTGCGCCTCTTACACAACGGGCATGTGCATAACCATCGTATGATTCTGTACTTACTATGTGCCCCCGAAACTCAACCTGCCATGCTTCATCAGCTGGACTAAAAGCAGAAGGAGTGGATGTCCAATATGGGTAATATCCTTGCGGCGGTACTTGAAAATAGGTTGTATCCACAATAGGGGCAGACCTATTAAAATCCACAATACTGTGCAATTCCTGCAGGGTTGGAAGTCTCCAATCAGAAAGACCTCCCTGAACCAGGTTGTCACAATAATCTTTTGCTTCAGTCCAGGTTCCTCCCAGAAAATCCCATCTCTTTTCCCACATCAGCCTGGTATTGTTATCAATGATGGTGTTAAATCCGGTATCATAAAAAGATAGTGGATTAATCGAATAGCTCCCATCCTGACTTAATGGTGTGCCTGGTGCAGGACAAGGAATAGAGCCACCCGAGCTATCAAAGCAGGCGGTTTGACCTGTGTCCGAAAGCTTCCTCCAAGCAGGGATTTGTGTTCTATCGATATTGGTGAATGTTTGATCCAAAGGGTTTAAATTGACATAGTCTGATCCTGCAGATGCCACAGATAACACCACATTGAATGTCCTATCAACGTCGTAAACAGCGTCATCCACACCGGATACCACAATGGGTTGAGCGTCATTCCAGTTGGATGGTGTAAACGTGAGGCTGCTGACACTTGTCACACCTTCCGCAGGATTATCAGTCGTTACATCAATCACAACATCCTGAGATGGCTGTACATTAAGCCACATATAAAAAACCGCGTTGGAGCCGTCTTCGGCTGTGATCTGACTGATTGGGTGGAAGGTAAAACCCGGTTGAGGACCTGAAATCTGATCGAGGCTGATCGTCCTGGTATTATTGCTGAAAGCGGAGAAATTATCATTGATTTCACCGTACTGGCCTCCTGCTTCTGCTCTAATGATATGATTGCCGGCGGTTAAATAACCCTTCATAAAACCATAGCTACCAGGCTCGGAACTCGTTATTCCGAAAAGCTCTCCATCTACATATACAGTCGCACCAGCCACAGGCATTCCGGTATCTTCAACATTAATTCCGATAGTGCTTAACAATCTTCCACCTGCGACGGCATTTCTTCGTAGGGTTAGATCACAAATCATGCTGCGCGGGGTTGTATCGATTACGACAACCTGATTGCAGCTTCCCAGCAAGGTATTGGGTGATTTTCGGGTAAATGACAAAGACAGTGTAGCTTCATCGGCCTGAAACCCAGAAATCGTGGTACTGGTTCTGTAGTCGTTGCTGGCATCCTGACTTAAAACAAGATCAATTTCCTGAAGAGAATTTTTTGCGCTGACTATGGAAAACAAAACATCAAGATTTCCCAACCCGCCTGCTTCATCAACCACTTCAGTTGGAATCAAAAAGTTAAAGGTTGCCTCACCACCACTATGTGTAAGAGCAATGTTAGCTTCGCCATGTAGCGGAACTAAATTCAATTCAATATCGAAATCGGGATGAAAATAGAATTCCTGATTTGAAACAGGGGATTTTCCCCGTTGCAGAGACCCATCATATAATTTTAGATCGATCGTGTGATATCCGACAGATAGATTCAAGTATTCATCTGAAATACCTGTCGCCGGATTGATAGCTAATATTTCTTCAAGCCCACCATCCAAAACAATTCCAAGATTTGGGCTGCTGATTCCAGCTACCGAAAGCTCTGAAGGATCGTACTGAAATCTGAAATCCGCCAGGTTATCCACCAGATTAACTGTGCTGATTGTATCCCCAATGATTGGGCGAATGGTCATATCGATGGTGTTTTGACCGTCTATAATCGTCATGGCTGACATTCCGGCGTACTGTTGGTTACCATGGTTGATCAGCAACGAGAATCGGTACTCACCGGGATCCAGCACGATTGATTTGTTGGATTCCACTTCAAATGTGGTTTCATTCAAAAAGATCGACCAGTTATAGGTCTCCTGAATCAATGTGTCCAGATTCTCAGCCAGCAATTGTCCCTGCATCAAGGTTCCGTTCACGCTGTTTGCTGCCATGGCAGACATTGACGGACCCGAATTTGGCACCAACTGTTTTTTAATCGATGTAATGGTCAAATCAATTTTGGTTCCGGGTTCTTCAGCCTTCGTATCCCCTGAGCTGCTATCCTCACCTGTGCAGCCGATTAACATGAAAATAGAAGCTAACAATAAAATAGCTATCTTTAATGAATTGATATTTAAAAGCATTTTTCCTCTCTTTTTAGACAAAAGCAAATCTATATGAAGGATGATGAATGTCACTTCAAATCACTCATCAGATTTACTTAAGGGTTCATTTGGATCTCAAAACTGCGGATTCGGTTAAAAAAAAATTCAAGACCGATTTCACGCAGGTATTTAAAAAGAGAGAAAAATAGTAAGAAGGACTACTGAATTCAATCATACTAAAGTATTATTCTCGTACTACTTTAGTATGAATCGAATAGTAGTTAGGGGTATAAATCATATACAAAAAACAAATTCCAAAAACGAGATATTTCGCCTGTTTTTCCACTATGACGGAGGTCATACTTTGCGAACCCCCATCAATCGTATCACTCCGATGCAAAAACCAGAAAAAGATGTTTGACTATCGGAATGTTTGAGATTTTGGTGATTAGCCGATTCTGAAAGGGAATAGTTCTATATTGGCTTTAAATTTTACAAAAATCTTATGTTTTTATGACTTTACCGGAAGGTGTTGTTTTGCAACGCACCGTTGTTGCTTTTCCTAGGAGATTGACAATTCACTGTCCCCATATGAGAATTATATCGTAAATCCACGTTTGAATGATGATTCTTTTTAGAATTAAAAGGAAGAATTGTACAATGATGGTTAGATGGGAGTCGGCTATCAGATTGTTTAATCAAGAAGGGGGTTTTATGAGAAGTTTCAAATGGCTTATCACTTTTATACTTGCAATATTTTTTCTAACCTCGCAGGTCCAGGCAAACAGTGCAGCCTCGGATTTAAAATCGATGTACCAGGGTAATGTCAAGATGATGTTCCCTTTATTGGCACCTGATGTGGTTTGGGTCAGAAAAGGTGATCCTGAACTTGTTCCTTTTGCAGGTGAATACAACGGTTTTCGGAAAGTAATGAAACATTGGTTCAAACTGTTAAGAGCCGTTAAAATCCGATCCATTGATGTGGATTATGTATTTACAGACGAAAATGATCGTTTGCATGTCATCCTGTCGATGAAAGGAAAGGTGCGCAAAAACGGAAACAGGTTTGATATGCAATTCGCCCATTTGCTGGAATTCAACGAACAGGGACGAATTGCCAAGAACCAGATTTTTTATGATACCACCACCTGGTGGGCAGCGTTTAACGGACAGGATGACGTTCAAGACCGGCGAGTCGGTCAAACATATGATCATCTGCAAAAAGGAGAACTTGGTGCTTCCACACAAACGATTGGTTTAGCTTACGAATCGTTTGCACAGGGCGATGTATTCGGAGTAATGGCCCTCTTTCATCCCACGGATTTTTTGTGGATACTTAAAGGAGATTCCATAGGGGACGACTTGGGAGGTCCTGGTGAAGGGATTATACATGTAGCCCGTTGGGAAGGGCTGGGTGATCCGTTTGAACAACCTTATCCATCCACGGGTTTTCTCGGTTTTCTCACCGCTATGAATTCAACATTTCAATATGTTCCGCCGGAACCTCCGGACTGGGAACTGCCTTTCCAGGTTTTTTACATAGGAAGTAACGGGAACCTGGCTGGTGCTCATGTGCAGGAGATCCAGCAACACCTCGGTTCTCAGCAGATTGCCAAGTTTGAGATCTATCACTTTTATGTCATGGACGAAGATCAAAAAGTGTTGCTTGGACTTAGTTTTAACGATAATGCATCTCTTTGTAGAATAGATCCAAATTGTGCTTTTTATTCTGAAATGCAGTAATAATCTTTGATTTGTTGTCAGATCAGCCGCTCCCACTTGACATTTGAGTTTTAGTTTTATTTTCTGTTAGCATATATAAGTTAATTTAATACGGAGTCTAAAACAGGATCCAATAATCTAAAATCATATTAATCGCATTTAAGGAAGACGACGATGAGCGAAAACAAACTGATGAATTGGTTCATTCCGGAGAGCGTGAAGGAAAATGACATTGATTATAGCAGGGCGAAGATAATCGTTCCCCTGGGTAGTTTTATATCATTCTTTGTTTTGATGAATTCTTTGCGAGCTTGGGGGCTGGGCGAATACATTAACTTTGTTATCATCATTATATTGAGTCTCATGAGCTTTGGGGCAGTATTATTGTTAAGGTTTACCGCTTCCACAAAGATTTCGGGAAGTGGGATTGTTTATTGTGTCTTTGCCTTAATCACCATTCTGATTTTCAGAGACCAGGAAACCAACCACAGCCTTGCCATGAACTACGCCTTTATCGCCATTATGGCGTTTATGCTCATTGGGAAAATCCAGGGCACCATTGTTTCGGTATTGTGTCTTTGTTCGTTGGGAGTACAGCACTTTCTGATTTCCCAGGGAATAGCCTGGACTTTAGGGTTTGACAGAGCAACGAGCGATCTCCTGGTGGGATTCTTTGTAGTCACCTTTCTTGTTTCTGTTTTTGGTTATATTTACGAATCAACTGTCAGTAAAAACTTTCTGTTATTTATCAGCCAGAAAAACGACTCTCAGGAAACAGCAAGAGAGCTACAAATTCTGATTGAAGATGTTAAACGGGTAATGCAGGCTGCAGCAGAGAGTGATCTGTCACACCAGGTTGCTGTTGATCTTGCAGGAGGTTTGGGAGAATTAAAAAGCAGTGTTAACAGCACATTAAGTCTTTTGGGCAAAACCATTGCCGAAGTCAAATCAACCTCCCATGAACTGAATTCAGGTGTGATTGAGCTTTCCAATTCGGCCGAAGTATTGGCAAACGGAAGTTCCAGACAGGCAGCAGGCATTGAGGAGATCTCCTCTTCCATGACTGAAATTGGCGACCTAACCAGCAAAAACAATGAAAATGCCGCGCGATCGTTACAAATCACAGGTCAGGCGTTAACCACCGTTCAAAACGGAAACGAGCAGATGGATCAGATGCTCACATCCATCAAACAAATCGAAAACACCAGCGGGGATGTCGCAAAAATTGTCAAGGTGATTGATGAGATCGCCTTCCAAACCAATTTACTTGCTCTTAATGCTGCTGTAGAAGCAGCCAGGGCAGGGAAATACGGGAAAGGATTTGCAGTGGTTGCTGAAGAAGTAAGATCCCTGGCCGGTAGGAGTGCAGAAGCTGCCAAAAACACCACCGATCTTATTCAAGCGGCAGTAACCGAAGTAACTAAAGGCGTTGATAACGCAGATCGCACAGCGGAAGTCTTTGCAAAAATAAATGAAAGCATCACCAACGTTAACGATCTGGTCAACCAGATCTCTGCAGGTTCGGAAGAGCAAAAAACCAGGATTGAGGAGGTTAACCAGGGATTGTCCCAAATAAATGAAGTGGTACAATCCAATTCGGCTGTTTCAGAAGAAACCGCTTCTTCAACCAAGGAACTTTCACAACAGGCAACATCCCTGAATCACCTGATGGAAGGATTTGTACTTCAGGCCGATATAGAGGCAAATCAGACAAAATTGTTGACTGGATAATGAGTATTTCCTGATCAGAATGGTACCACACATCCAACAATCAGTTTTAGCAATAATACAACGATCATCCAAATACTAATCACTTTAAGCCCGCCAGGGGAAATACCTATCTCGATAAAACAATGATACTTTCCCCTTTAAGTGAAATTGGAACCGGACCATATCCCTCATTTAGTCACCTTAACTCTCCGCTTCCCAGCTTTAAAAATGTGTTATCTATGTGATCTTACTGTTTGATCCCATCCCTAATTATTTCAAATAGTTGAAATTTCATTATACTAGCATCGTTCTCAAACTTGTTTTGTTAAAAGGGTGTAAAACAAGGTATTTATTGCTCTAAACAAGTACAGAGCCTTCATTAGTTGGCTGAAATACAAGCACAAAAAACAAATTGGATTTTTCTGGTAAAACCGTGATACACTAACGGTTAATACCGACCTTATCCCCAAGTTGTGTAAGCATATCATAAGGTTTTAATTTGAGATTTTGTGCATTATATTCCTGGCTTCAGAGCTTTTTATTTTTAGTTTTTGCTCTTTTTATCGGTGCCGGTTGCGATAAAGAGGGAAGTGTATCCATTGTAGGAGGTAAGAACAAATCCTGGAGTTTTCCAGCCAATGTAAATGAGAATATAAGCCCCGATGGTACGGCAGTCAGCGGCAAACCGACGGTTTCGATGAGTGATAACGGTAGCGCCGCCTTGGCATGGATTCAACATGATGGGACGCGCAACCAGGTATACATCAGTACCTACATCAATAACAGTTGGAATCATCCAACCAGTCTTGCCAATGCAGTGAGCCCTTCAACCACGGCTGTGATTGGTCCGCTGGCCAGTGCCGGAAACAATAGTGGAGATTTTATTATTGTCTGGATTCAAAACAACGGTACCAATAACCAGGTGTTTAAGAGCGAATACCGCGGTGGCAGTTGGACGCATCCGGCAAATCAATCAGATCATATCAGTGTGGCTGGTCAAATCTGCTCCAATCCGGATGTTGCCATGGATGACAATGGTAACGCGATTATAGTCTGGCAACAGTCCAACGGCACCAATCAACAGATTTTCAAAAGTGAATATCGGGCCGGAAGCTGGACTCACCCGGCCAATGCGGCAGATAACATCAGCGTTGACGGCTCCGATATGAGTGAGCCTAAAGTGGATATGGATAACAGCAGCAACGCCATCATTGTCTGGTTCGATAGCACAGGCGTGGATGAACGGATATTTAAAAGCGAATACCGATCCGGAAGCTGGACTCATCCAGCCAATCTGGCAGATAACATTAACCCTGATGGCGATTGGGCACGCAATGTTCAGGTAACTATGGATAACTACGGAGAGGCAATGATTGTCTGGCAGCAACGAAATTCAAGCTCCGTAAACCAAGTATTTGGCGCATACTATAACGGCAGTTCCTGGATCTATCCTGCGAATCTGGATGATAA
This sequence comes from Pseudomonadota bacterium, assembly GCA_022360105.1. The sequence goes on along the minus strand of JAKSDL010000323.1, from coordinate 619 downwards.
CCTGACCAGCTACGCGGATTACGCCAACGACCCCTCAATTGTGCTTAGAAAAGGAAGAGCGGTATTGTCCTGGTTATCCCTGGTAGGATTTGAAATGAATTACCTCAGTGAGTATTACAGCAACACCTGGTATACTCCATCCAGCACCGCTGAACACATAAGCCCGCAGCCTGCAGGAGACGTCGGGGGACCGGTACCGCTTGCAATGAATTATAATTATGATGCCATTATGGTTTGGTTTCAGGCCGATTCCAGGGATGCCGTCTTCAAAAGTGAATACCGCAACGGCAGCTGGACTCATCCCGTTGACGAGAATGACTTTATAAATCCTGCAGGCACAGATGCCAGTGTCCCGGATGTTGCAATGGATAACGATGGCAATACTATCATTGTCTGGAGACAATCGGACGGAGTCAATAATCAGACTTTTATTGCCGAATATCGCTAGGGAACTATCATTTGGAAAGGTAAGAAGAAGAGGAAGAAGAGGAAGAGGGTCAATGATTCTTTTTCGCCCATTTAATGTATTTGCTGATCACAGCTTTGTTTTTTATTTTCTCCAAAGTGTTTAGTTCCTTACCAAGGGTTTTGACAGGAAACTGTCTGTGAATAAACGAAT
>JAKSDL010000305.1 GCA_022360105.1 Pseudomonadota bacterium | reverse complement strand
CTACTACCTCCGCACTGATACCAATGCAGAAGAGTGGCGTGATCTGTTTTATACAACTTTTCCGGATGGAATTTGGGAAGTGAGAACCTTTCAAGACAGGAGCAGACGGATTGCAGAGAGACTGGGGCAAATTGCTTCAGGCCTGATTATCATCGCTCTCAGCACCTTGTTCATCGGTGGATTGGGGGTTTTCAACTCCATTCAGGCTTATTTGCACAGCAAACTTAAGACCATAGCCACCTTACGCGCCCTGGGATTAAGAAATCGAAGACTTTCAATTGTCTATTTGCTACAGGTAGGAATCCTCAGTGGGGGATCCAGTCTGCTGGGAGTGCTGATCGGCGGCGGCTTATCATTGATTGGGGCTGTTTTTATTTCTGCTGATGTTCCAGCTGCGAATTCACTATCAAGCTTGTTGTTCCCGAACCTGATCGCCATGTTGTTTGGACTGCTAACAGCCTACACCTTTGCACTCCCCGCCATAGGCCGTGCTGTATCTGTTCAACCGGTAACGCTGTTTCGGGGGGAAGAAACAGGGAGAATGCACACCTCTCTTGCCTGGTGGTGGGCCACAATTGGTTGTGGGGCGTTGTTGGTAAGCCTGGTTTGGATCGCTGTGCCAGACACCTTGTTTGGCCTTGGATTTATTGCCATTGTTGGGTTGCTGCTGTTGCTGCTTGATTTCATCGTTCGAGGTCTAAAACGAACTGCCCGCTCTTTTGACGATCATCCCGTTTTATCCGGCAGATTTGCGTTGAGCCTCGCCATTGCCAACCTCCACCGCCCCGGAACGCCTCTGCGCACATCGTTGTTATCCCTAGGTTCCGCTCTGACTCTGCTGGTTGCCTGCACCATCGTTGTGTCCTCACTGGTTCGTGCCATAAACGATACAATACCCGAAGAATCGCCGAATCTGATTCTTTATGACGTCCTGGCTTTTCAGCGCGAAGATGTGGTCAAAACCCTGGAAAAGTCCCCCAGTTCCCGACGTATCGATATGGTACCCCTGGTGATATCAAGAATTACCCACATCAATAGACAACCACTGGCAGAAATAACTTCAATCAACCGGGACGATATTGAAGAAGCTTTACGGGATGAATACAAACTAAGTCATTCCACCATTAATATCGACAAGGTAAAGGTGGTAGAGGGGGCGTGGTGGCAGCAACCCGTTACCGGTTTGCCCAAGCTGGCGATGGAAGACCGGGAAGCCAATATATTAAAGCTAAAACTGGGGGACATTTTAACGTTTGATATTGAGGATCAGCCTCTTGAAACTGAAATAGCAGCTATTTACAGCCAAAAAGGATTGCAAACCCGGTTCTGGTTTGAAGGCATTCTTTCTGAAGGAGCCTTGGATCCTTTCATTCAGACGTATGTTGGTGCCGCTTACATGAATGATGAGGATGTGATTTCAACCCAAAACAGGATTGTGGAACTAGCACCGAACATCGTTACGATAAGGACTGCATCTATTCTGAGTACAGCCAGAGAGTTGATGGCAAAGGCAAGTGCCGGACTTGCCGTTGTTGCAACTGTCAGTTTTGCTGCCAGCCTGCTTGTTCT
>JAKSDL010000729.1 GCA_022360105.1 Pseudomonadota bacterium | reverse complement strand
CGGATCAGATCCCTGATGCTTTTAAAGGCTGAAGCGCCGGGTAGGAATTCCTGGTATCGACACAATTCGAGTGAAGGAATTTCCACTTGAAATTTTGTCTGATCCAACCAGGCCCTTTTTCCCAGCACAAAACTTGAACCCAACGCATTGTTTACTCCATTTTTACCAAGAGTCGTTCGGTATCTTTCAGGGATATCATTCCATTGACCGGTAAATGGTTTTACGCTAATCCTCGTTTCAAAGTATCGGGACAGCAGTCTTTCCAATCCTTCTTTTGATCTGGAACCGGAAAGAAATATACTGCTGAATCCCATAATCGCACGATCGGAAATCGAGAGACGATTTCTGGATTCCTGATTGCCAAATCCCAGCAATTGCAAGGCGTGACTTGCAAAACTTTCAGTATCAACGTTTTTTCCATCCAGGGCCGGCGTGTAATGTCGCTTCACCCTGTAGACCAGGGAAGCCAGGCGATGCTGAAAATTGTTTAAGAATCCAGCAATTCCCCGGTCTTTCTGGTTGTACCTTTCCAGAACCAACTGAGAATATGGTACCGGCAAAGGACCAAAGGCTCCTCCCAGGGAGAGAAAATTTAACTTGGTTTGAACCTTGTTCTCCCCGTTTTTCCCCTTTTTGATCTGTTGGATATCCTCAGCCGGAAATCCAAAATCATAGCTGCCTTCAAACCGGATCAGCTCTTTGGTCGGATCTGATCCCACCCCTACCGACTCATAATCCGGATTCATTTCTTCCAGAAGACTGACCAACTGTGTAAACCGATAGTCAACTCTCCCGTTGACTCCGGCTTTGGTTAAAGGGTGGCCCTTTTTCCTTTCATCGGAGTCCAACGTTTCCATATTCCTTCCTGAGTTGTGCGAACCAAGATGGTTTCAACAAAAGAGTTAACCGATACGTACATGGAGAAAAACTTTCGTAACACCGAAGCAAACAAATAAGCCGAACTACCTGCGTAATAAGACGGATCGACCGTCAGCGTAACAGCCAATCCTTTACAGAATCCTCTCCACCCTTCAAAGCCGGAATGATGAAGTGTTTTCTCACACACCATGGAACGCAGTCCCATAATCTGTTGTTCTATAGTGGCACTATCGGTGAAATTATACGTTCTAAGAATTGACCTGCAGGCCGACAAGGCTTGGTTGTTTTCTGATAACGACAGGTAGTTCAAAGTCAAATTAGAAATTAAACGCCACAAGGTAGGTCCACGCAAAGGTGGTGTAACCGGTGATGTCGGCTTTTTTAAACAGATTGCCTGCTGAATTACCCCTTTTTCCTCCAATTCAAGCAAAGCTCCCGCGGGAAGCTTTTCCGCCAGATCTCTGTTGGTACACAGTGTTTTGACATACACCCGCTCACTTTGAGGCTGGGTGTCTCCATAATTCAAGTCACGAAAGGACATAAAAACCTCAGTCCCCTGCACTCCTTTACGCCAGGATTCCTTTCTTTTCAGGTACCAATAGCACTGGCTATCGCCGTTGGTCAGTCGGTGTCCGAATGTGTAAAAAGGCTCAACATCTTTTTCCTCGTCATCATCTGCAGTTGCCTTCGTCACTTTTAAAACCGAATGAACTTCCAGGCTATCCTCTTCGTCGGGATCAGGCACCAGGTGATATTCCAATTTTTTATGATCAAGTTCGATAGTACCCGAATTCTTCTCGAATAAATTAATAATCGGTGCACAGTTGGGAACAAAGGTATTTTCAGTGACATCCAACTTCGGGCTGTTATCCAATACCAATAAAAGATCAAATTCCTTCTCTGATTCCTTAAAGTCTATATTATTGATATCAATGAAGTGATACTTTTCGGGAAAGCAGAAATATTCCTGAATTAATCCGTATGAAGGGTGACTATTGGCGCCCAGCGGTATCACTTCTTCACCTTCCTGAAATCCCACTGGAGTGATGGAATCATCTGGTAAGTAAACGGGCTCTTCCTGTCCTTCGGGCAGAATAGCGATTTTGACAGTATTACAGAATAAAGTCTCATATAAAGTTGAGACAATCATGGGATCGCCATTGAGGTAGAATCTGACAATGTTTAAGTCAAAATCTTCAAACGATAAGTCTCCCCGAGGCTTAATACGGATGCGTATCACACTTCCCACATTGGCCATTTTATCCAAAAAGGAAAATCGATCCACCGATTCCAATCCCGCATAATCAACATCTATTGGAACCAAATCAACCGGATAGGTTGTACGAAACGAACAATTCAATCCGGAAGTAGTTTCAGCAAACAATTTGCTGTGTCTGGGAATAACCGCATCAGCACCCACCGGAATATCACCCGGAATGATATCGAACCTGGCGATACTCATGGATGGCACCGGGTTAACCAGATTGGGATAGAGAATTCCCAAAAGCGCTGTAGACACCTCCGGGAACTCTCCTTCAATGGTTTGCTGGATATTACCGGTCAGAAAAGCAAACGACTCAATCAAGCGCTCCACCTGCGGATCACCGGAATCATGGGCTCCCAGGTTTAAATGCCCAGCCACCTTCGGGAACTTCAGGGCAAACTCATGGGCTATTTTTCTTAGGTAGCTTTTCTCGCGTTTGAAAAAATCAAGGTTCATTTATGATTTTAGATCTTAGATTGATGATTTATTTAGTTATTTTAGTTTTATGATCTTAGATTTTTGATTTATTTGTTTATTTAAGATTGATGAATCTAAGATTGCGACTTTTTATTGTCTTCCCCTTGCTGTTTTGATTGATGCGTAAAAGATTGAAGTTAATTCATTTGCTTCTGTAAGTAATTTTTCAATCTGTTCTCTTTTTAGAATTTTTCCTTCTATTAGTAATTCAAGCCAATATATGCTTTCATCGGCTTCTTCTAGAGCAATTCCTAATTTCGAGATGAATTCTGCTTTGGATCGTCCTCTGCACGCTGATCTGTAATTAGCTCCAATCGATGTTCCGGATCTCATCAGTTGATTTCCGATGGTATTTCCAGAGCGTGACTTTGGTAATGAATCTGTAAGCTTGATTACATTCAGTGCAAATTTCTTTGTCCTTAGTTGCAAAGTTTCTCTATTCATTTAGTTTCGCTTTTAATGAAATCCTAAATCCCGATTCTTAGATACCCAGATAAATCATAGATCATAAATCATACATCTAAAATTTCAGTCTATTGCCATAATAAAAGTAATAGGCTCGGTGATTTTGTTGATGACTAACTCGGCTTCGATGACCAGGGCCAGGGTGAATCGGTCTTTTTTGGTGTTCATCTCTTTTACTTCGACTTCCACATTTCTTAAGCTGGGTTCGAAAGACTCTATGATTTCCCGGATGACATGGCTAAGTCGGACGCGATTATCGCTGCTGTCCGGGAAAAAGCTTGAGAAATCATGGATGCCGTATGTCAATGTGTTGCGATCCATCGAATCCATCTGCTCTCTCGAAAAAGAACAGGTTGTATTGAGTAGCCAGGATAATTCCCTATGTATGGAATCTTTCAGCCCCTTTCTATCCAACGTTTTGAGCGAAGGTGATGTTTGCGTCACATAAGGTTCATCATCCACCAAGCGATCAAATAAAGAACCTCGCAGATGATCATTCATTTGTTTAAGGTGTACATGGATGTTTGAGTCAAGAGCTTATAAGCCTGGCTGCGCATCTTATATGCTTCGGTAAAGTCGCTGTTTAAATGAATGGCCTTGTTATAGTCACTGATGGCCTTTTTGTAGTCATTCAGGTAAAAATAGGCGTTCCCCCTGTTAAAAAAAGTGTCGGGATGATTCGGATCGATCAAAAGGGCTTTGTCAAAGTCCTCCACCGACTGTTCATATTTTTTGATCCCAAGATAAGCCATGCCACGGTGATAAAAGGCAAATATTCCTGGCTGATTGGCCTGCTCGGGATCAAGTTCCAAGGCAATATTGAAGTCGTTGATGGCCTTTTTGTTCAGTTTTTGGATACTGTGAACGGCCCCTCTATTGTAATAAGCTCCCGAAAACTTAGGATCGAGCTGAATGGCTGCATTGTACTCCTCAATGGCATTGGCGTATCTCTTGAGTTTGGTTTGCACAATACCGCGATAGTAGTATGCCATAACGTAGCTTTCATCGAGCTTTACCACCTTATCAAAATCAGCCAGGGATTCCTTGTATCGCTTTTGAGTTTGAAACGCTTTGCCGCGAAAGAATAAAGAACGAATATGATTGGAATCCACAGCCAGTGACCGATTGTATTGCTCAATCGCTTTGCTGTATTCCAGAAGAGCTGCGTAGGTTCTTCCGCACTCGAAATAGGAATTTGAAAAATTTTCGTTTAATCGATTGGCCTTTTTAAACTCTTCAATCGCCTCCCGGTATTCCTTTCTGGCAAAGTATGACAATCCACGGTAATAATATGCCAAAGTATAGCCTGGCTCCAGGGAAATGGCTGTGTCAAAATCCATGATGGCCCGTTTATGGGATTTTAAAGCAGCCAGTGCCAACCCCCTGTGTAAAAAAGCCCGTTCAAATTCCTGATCGATGGAAATGGCACTGTCAAAATCCTCTATGGCTTTTTCAAACTGGTTTTGTTGATAATGCGCCAGACCCCGATTAAAATATGCCGGAGAGTAGTTTTCGTTTATACCTGCCACACTGGTAAAATCGTCAATCGCGTTATCATACTTCCCTATCTGATAATAGGTGAGACCTCGTTTAAAAAAAGCTTCTATAAAACCCGGATTAAGATTAACAACATTGCTGAAGTCTGCGATCGCCTTTTGGTATTCCTTTAATACCAGATATGCCGTTGCCCTGGTGTAGTAGCCTTTTGTACTTTTACTATTGAGTTCAACCGCACGATTTAAATCTGTGAGTGCTTCTTCTCCATTGTCCATAAGGATTTTCAAGTACCCTCTCTGGATGAACCCCTGGGCGTTTTTTTCGTCCAGGGTCAATGCCTTGTCATAATCCAACAACGCTTCAGCCAGTTTATTCTGGGACATGTAAAAGTTACCCCTGGCTATATACAGGTCGGCATTCTCACTTTCCAATGATACTGCTTTGTCGTAATCTTCCAGTGCCTGCTCGCTTAAACCCTGCCTCTGGTAAAGAAAACCTCGACCGGCATAGGCAGCTCCGTAATTTGAATTGAGTCTTATGACCTGTTTGTAATCCGCCTCTGCTTCCGGATATTTACCCATTTCCCTAAAAGCGGCAGCCCTATTGTTGTAAATGGTTAGGTCCTTTGTATTTAACTCCAGAGCCCTGTTGTATTCCAAAATGGCGTCTTCATATCTTCCCAGACGGTATAGCGCAATCCCCTTGTTGTATAACGCTGTAGCCATTTTAGGTTCCAAGGTCAGGGCTATGTTGAAATCTTTGATGGCACGCTCGAAGTGACCCAAATATGTCAGTGACAGACCTCTTTTTAAATAGGTATCGGCTTTGTTAGGATAGAGATCGATAGAAAGATCATAGTCTTCCAAAGCATTTTCGTGATTACTTAACTCCAGGTGAGCACTTCCCCTGTAATAATACGCATAGACCCCGTGTTGCCGCACATAATCCGGATTCATCTCAATCCCTTTATTGTAATCAGTCACGGCATCCTTATACTGTTTCAGCATAAATCGCACATATCCGCGATAGTAATAGGTTTCTGCATCGTTAGGATCGAGAGAGATGACGTTGTTGTACTCGTTCAATGCCTGTTTGTATTGCCCCAAGGCCTGATATGACCGGCCTAAATTGTAGTAGGCATAAGCAAAAGGTTTTTTTTCCAAAGCCAGTTTCAGAAACTTTATCGCGTCCTTGTGATTCTCAAGGTTAAGATGGACCAATCCGAGATTGTAATTGATAAAAGGAAAATCCTTATCAAGCTTATGAACAGAGCTAAAGTTTTCCAAAGCTGTTTGATACTCACGAAGATTCAGGTATGCCAATCCCCGGTTGTTGTAATATTCGGGGTTCTCGGGGGCCAGCTTGACTGCCTGATTGTAGTCTGCGATAGCCTTTCTGAACAAACCGTTTAAATAACTGATGATTCCCCGATTATTGTAGCCTGATGCTTCCCCAGGCTGCATAAGGATAGCTTTGGAGTGATCTTCCTCAGCACCGGCGTAATCCTTCAACAACCGTTTAGCTATTCCCCTGTCGTTGAACAATCGGGCTTCTTTAAAACCTGCATTCAAAGCCCTGGTATAATCGAGGATAGCTTCATGAAGCTTTTCAAAATCCCTGTTGGCGTTTGCTCTTTGGTAAAGGGCCAAACCAAAATCCGGCTTTACTTCAAGTGCTTTATTGAAGTCTTCTATTGCGGCCTGATGTTTTTGAAGACCCAAATAAACAATCCCCCGATCGATCAAGGTTTCCGTATCATCGGGCTGCAGCATGATTACTGTGTTGAGATCCGACAGTGATTTTTCATAATCTTTCAATTCCTTATAAGCCAATCCGCGATATCTAAAAATATCCTTATTATCAGGGCTGATCATCAAAGCCCTGTTAAAGGCTGTGACAGCATCTTGATATTGCTTTTTATTCAGGTAGGATTGTCCTAAACCCTTCTGAGCAGCAAAATTATATTTATTTAATTCCAGAACTTTTTTGTACCTCTCCATAGCCAGATCTGTTTGTCGTAACTCCAGGTAGACTGCAGCAAGACTGGTAAGGTACTCCGTCTGATTTGCCGCCAGGATTATCGCCTGTTGAAAGTCATTGATCGCTTTTTGATAAGATTTTTGTGCTGAATAAATCTTTGCCCTTGAATTCAATGCCTGATGATTGTTTGGATTCAAACGAAGAGCGTTTGAGCAATCGGCAAAAGCTTTCTCCAAGTCATTTGTCAGCAAATAGGTTTCACAGCGAATTCTAAAAAGATCGCTGTTAGCAGAATCCAACTTTTCGATTTCTGAAAGTTCATGTAGCCCATCTTCAAAACGATGCATATTATTATACAAATCCGCTTTCGCTAAGAGAGCGGGTACATAATTTTGATTGATGGTCAAAGCCAGATTAAAATCGGCCAAAGCATCTTCATATTGCAGCAAACTGATGCGACACTCTCCCCTTTTCAGGTAAAGATCTGAGTTCTGAACCGACTGTTGGATTTGTTTGGTTTGATCTTCTATACATCTTCGGTAGGTTTCCTCGCGATGTAGCTCAGCTTTTTCCAGTGCTGCCCTGCTATATTCCGAATCCGTTGATAAAAGTGAGTTAGATCCGGATTGAACAGTATAGGTATAGAATGCAATACCTGAAAGTATGCCAACTACCAGTACCAGAGGTACGAAAACACTAAAAAAGCGAATCACTTTGTTCGGTTTGTCAGACATTTTATATTTTCAATTTTAATCTTAAATGAATCCCAAATCTTCACTCGTAAATCTAAAGTACCTTAAAATTCCCTGATCTCTTTTTCGAAGCTTAACCGCTGGCAGCGTTGGTAGATTTTCTTCCGCAGATTGTTGCGTTGGGCTAAGAAGAAATCGTTGGAACGGGCCTGCAGTACATGATTGGGTATTTCTTTGGTGCAGCTTTTAGCTGCGATTTCGTTAATACCGGTCATAATGAAATCTTCGAGGATTAGAATCGAGTTGCCCGGTCTCTTTTTTTCAAAACTTTCAAAAGCTGCAATAATGCGTTCCCACTTTTTCACGAGAGGCAGGTTCACGTATCCTCGGTTTTTGTTCTGATAACCCAGCAAGCTGATGATTGGCATGGCGTATTCATTGGTTAAGAACCTAACCCGATCCCGCTGAATGGCGAAGTAGTATTTCAACTCTTCCACATCATTCACGTTATAAGCAGCAAAGACTGGTGATTTTTGACCATTCCACCAACCAAATCCATTGTCTTTAACCATGTAAAGGTTATCTTCCTGCAACAGCCTGTCGATCTCATCCAGAATTCTATTTCCCTGAACTGCCACCACTCTGAAAATCAGACGATTGGTTTTGTGAAGTTCAAGTCGATCAAATATCCCCAGCAATTCAGAAATATGTTTTGAGGATTCCTTAAAGTTCAGCACTTCAGAGCGTAGGGCTTCTTTCGCAAATGATGGGTTGACAATCTTGGGAATTGTTTCCAGTTTTTGAGACCGCCCAATCAGATCTGTCATGTTGGTTTCCAGACTTTGCCTGGCCACCTGTTCAAAAATCGGCTGAAGTTCAATGGGGAAATCGTTTAGCTTTTCCGACAAGAATAAGTTATAAGGTTCATAAAGCTTGACTGCCTGTGCTAAAAGCTGCGTGTTCCAGACAATTCTTGTGCTGGGAGGTAGCTCTTTGATTAGATTGGTTCGGGCATTTTCGATGTCTGCAAATTTCATGGCAAAAAAGTCATCCAGAGCCTTCTTCAGGGTTGTCATCTTTGGAGAGAACCTCAGAATTGCCCTGCCGTTTTCCTGCTGAAGAATGGGACCGGTCAGTCGAGTTTCATGGGTAACCATCTTGTATTGTAGTTCCTTGTGTTCCAGCTCACCACGACGTTTCATCTCGACAAAGACAGGTTGCCCAAGAAACCCTGAGTTTTGTACCGATTCCAGAATCTGGTCATACCTGTTGCCGAGCTCGAAAGTTGAGCTGACCATCCAGGAAAACTCAGGTTCTGCCAATTCCTTTTCTATGGCGTTCAGGGACGCCAATAAGTTTTGAAATCGCACGACAATGTTTTGTTCATCGTTGCCCTCATTATCGCGATTAATGGTTCGTAAGTTATCTTTTAGTTGCACCAGCTTGGAATTGAGCGGATTCTCCTTGTAAACACGATCATAGAACTCCCTGGTCAGCTCCCAGATTCTGGCGTTTACATTTGCCTTTAGGATTTCGGTTCCAACGGGATTGCCCCTTAACTTGGCCAGCGCTTCTTCTGAGAAACTTCCTTTCAGGTCGATATTGTACAAGTAGGCCACCACCTGCAGAAATTCACGTGAGTTGGCAGAGCCGGTAACCAGCTGGTTATTGTAGATGGCAATGTTTTTTTCCAACTCTTCCAGTGATTTGATAAATGCCAGTAATTGTTTGAATTCTGCTGTTTTTTCAATTCGAAAAACGTTGTCCTTATTACCGTCTTCATCGTCTTTCATCTGTTTTTCCACAAACCCCATAGCCCGAACTTTATTATTGAGTTCTATATACATCATACGCATGATGATTTTTTTATAGGCTATGGTCATGCAGGAAACCAGCTGCGATTGCAGCGTTGAGGTCCATGATGAGGGCATAAAAACAGAGGTCAGACCTGAAGGGTCGATTTCAGCCATTCCGTTCAACAGGCTTAATCCTTTTTTCTCAAACAGGGATCGATCGATGGTTTTTTTATACTGGAGATCCACCAGACTGCTGCTGATCAAATTCAGCACAGGCAGCATCACCTGTTTTTCTTTTCGCAGGTTGAAATAGGTGTTGGTAAGGCCACCCCCACCGATCAGGAGCATAAGAACAAATGATACTTGCACAACGCGAAGAGCACGATGTTTGGATAGCATTGCCTGATCAACGACTTTAGCGAGACCTTCTTCCGGAAATATCTTTTTATCAAACAGGTCCCGGAGGAATTTTGGTTTCATCACTTCGTTATCTTCAATCGTATCGCTACCCGAGAAGTAGATGCCCCTGAAAAAGAAGGAGTGATGAAAAGAGCTTTCTTTAAAAATGTTACCCAAAGCCGTTTTGATGGGTTCCAACAAACTTCTGAATCGATTAGGTAATTCAAAGAGTTCACTACCCTTGGCCACATTTGGTTTGACTGCAAAAATCTCCATCTGGGTTTTGAATAGACCGTCATGAATGTTTTCGATGGCCTGATCCAAAAGTGTAGATGAGTAAGCAATATCCAAAGAGTTGGGATTACTCCACCCCACCATATTGCGCTGAAGGTTGCCCGGCAACTCATGACAGTAGCTGGAAAAACCTTTGATGGCATCACATTTTGTAAATAGCACGTAAACCGGAAAGTGAATTCCCAATTCGTTCTGCAATTCCCATAATTTGTTATAGATGATGATGGTTTTCTGACTAAGAATCTCTCTTTTATCGTTCTTATTACCCTGGTTCCAGATTAAGTCGTTGACTGGTAACGTGAGTATAACGCCGTCTATGGGCCGATTGGGACGAAATCGTTTTAACAGCTTGATAACGTTCTGCCAGCCATTATCATTAGAGCTCTTACCATCGTTTTTTAAGACAAATTCACCTTTTGGCTCAATTGCCACGCCCTTATCAAAAAACCACCATTGAACTCCCTGGTCCTCACCGCCGGGACCACCCTCTCTTTCACCTATTGGCGTTCCCAGACCCACGTTTTTGAGCATGGTAGATTTTCCGGACCCGGATTCACCTATAACCAGGTACCAGGGAATCTGGTATTGATAGTTGCGACCTGTAACCTTTCTCTTCAGAAATTTTGCAGCCTCACGAAATGATCCGCGCATCTTCATGAAGGAATCAAAGCGTTTATCCTTGAGCATCTTTTCTTCTGCCGATTCAGAGGCAGAGGCCTTTTTACTTGCTTTCCTGAGTTGAAAAACGACCGTTCCAATAACAAGAAAGATTAGTCCGGAGGTAGAAATGAAGAGCCAGAATATTACACTTGATGAGAACATTTTTTCTATTTTAGATTAGTGATTTTTTATATTGTGAAAGCTTTGCTTTCCATTTTCATATCAACCACCCAGAATCTG
>JAKSDL010000508.1 GCA_022360105.1 Pseudomonadota bacterium | reverse complement strand
ATTGGCATAACTTGGTTTAAAAAGTAACCGGGCGATCGTCTTAATCACTAACCTTGGTTAAAGGAGCAAGATATGAAAAGAAGAAAACCCGGTTTCCGACCGCGATTACCCGTATCTTTCATTCTTTTGATCCTATTGTTTCTGTTTTTTGTCCATACCGGATCATCGGATAGCCTGCAGTCATTGGGAAAAACCGTCTACACCGGTAATTGCGCCTCATGTCATGACGGCGGGTTCAAAGGTTGGATTAGCGGCGCACCGACAACCGGGGATCAAGAGGAATGGGCCGAATTCTTCAAAAAAGGTACGGACAAGATGACGGAGAATACGGTTAAAGGTACCAAAGGCATGAAACCAAAGGGTGGCTGCAACGAATGCACAAAAGAGCATATCAAGGAAGCTGTGGATTACATCATATCCCGGACTCAATAAAACTTGCACGGCTTTCGTAAACCACAAACGGCATCACGGCAAACGATGCCCTGGTTTACAAAAAGATGATACCGGCCCCGGTAGCAAAACGGAACGGATGTTAGCCATCCAATGCCAGTCTGATGCCCAGGGTAACCAATATCGCACCGGTCAAACCGTCGAACACTCGCCCAACTTGAGGCTGAAGCAACCGGCTTTTCGCCTGATTGACCAACAATGCCAGAATAGATTGCCATATCATAGCGATAATAAAGTGAAAACCGGCAAGCACCAGGGATTGAATCAAAGCTGAGTGTTCAGGATTGATGAATTGTGGCAGAAAAGCCATGTAAAACACAACCGGCTTAGGATTAAGAACATTGGAAAGTAATCCCTCTCTTAACGAACGATCAACTTGAAACGGTTGTTTTGTTGCGGAAAGCCTTCCTCCAAAAGCCATCTTATCCTTTCGCAACAGGCTTCTCAGGCTGACAAGACCCAGCCAGATAATGTAACAGGCACCGACGGTTTTTAACGCCGAAAATGCCCATGCAGTCTGCAGCAGAATCACCGAAATCCCGACGGCCGAAACCGCCGCATGCACAAAAAGACCGCAACAGATCCCAAAACTACTTGTAATTCCATCCCGCCAACCGCCACGAGCCGTATTTCTGATAACCAGCATGGTATCCACCCCGGGTGTCATGGATAAAACGGTTATGGCAACCAGATAGGTTATCAACAAATGGCTTTCCATATACATCGTCAATCACTCCTCAATTTCACGGTCACTGGTTTTCCCGTTCACAAGCAAAAGTTCAAGGCACACCAATTACTGTCCGCAAGCAAAAGATAAAAATGTGATGATAGGTATTCCCGCCTAAGGTGTCAAGGAACGCAAAATGGGACAGGTCAGGAAACAGAAAGGAAGAAAAAGGAAGGGGTGCAACTGGTCGACGACTGACAAAGGGGTCAAGTCTTCTTTTGACTTACCTTGTATAAACTCTGAAGAAGGCAGGAGTCAAGGGGAAGGGGTCAAAAAAAGATCTGACCCCTTATACTTATGAAGATCCTGAAATACAATAGATCGTTCGCTACAAACTCCTTTATCGGAAGCATGAGGTTCAAAACCAGTTCCGGCGAAATCATTATAACGATCCAGAACGGTAGTATCAGAGTGGTGGATACAACTCAAAACACTTTAAAACTAGCAATAACCCTTTCAGAGATCCGCTGCCGGATCTCCGTATTCTTTGAGATATTTAAAGAAAAAAGGGGGGTGGGCTTATTTCAATTTTGGAAGCATTGTTGCCTGCAGTTTTGCTCCTTTTGTCATGGATGCCATCACTTTTTTTACATTAGTTTTGTCCGGTTGGTAGATGGTTGGCCACCAAGTCTGTACAGATGGATCTGTGGCCAGGAAATCAAAATTTTCATTGCCATATCTGAAATGAGAATGTCGCAATCCATCTTCACCGTGCTGGTGATAGGGGATTAATAAAAAATATTTGAAACCTGCTGCGATCAGATCTTTGGAATCGGTTTTGAAAATATCCCAGGTAACATCATATTGTTTAAATTTGGTTTTAAGGGTTCCAACATGGGCATAATCACCTGTCATCTTACCATCGATGGTCAAGGTATTCTCATCAATAAATTCGATGGAATTAAACTTCAACGAGAACATATTAGTATAAAATGCTTTTACCATCTCCTTGTTGTATCCTTTCGGAGCATGTTTTAAAACCGCATCAAAAAACTTTTCTCCATCCTCACCTTTATACAAATTGACTATTGAGACGGCGTATCCCTTCCAGGGAGTAAGATCTGTCACTTTTTTCTCGTCTTTGTTATCCGCTGCCAGGCCGTTACTGCTGACCAAACAAATGATCAAAAGGTAAACTGCTATCATCATTTTTTTCATTTTCAATCTCCTGTTAAAAGTTAAACATCATTGGCATAAAACCAATTTTGCTCAATAAACCCACCTAGCAATAACAAGCTCTAATTCCGCTGCCCGTTTAAGAAATTCGATTTTAAAGCGACGGATTAGCGCTTCAGCCGGTGGCTGATCTAAAACCTGTTAAATCCGTATAATAAACAGCTTAAGAACTGGACATTTACTTCGAAGCAAGCCGTGACAGGCGATCAACTGAAAAAGATCCATGTCTTGTCTGTTCAGGCTTTAGTTAAGTGCCGAAGTGGAAGATAATCGCCACTGATGTGCTGATTTCTGTTCGTTCCACATCTTTTGGTAGACGCTATTTTCGGTGTTAAGCAATTCAGCGTGCTTGCCACTTTCCGCAATGACGCCATCCTTTAACACCAGAATCTGGTTTGCCCGGGTGACAGTACTCAAACGATGGGCAATAACGACCAAGGTCCTGCCTTTGATTAGTTCATCGATGGCTTGTTGAATGAACAATTCATTTTCAGGATCCAGCGATGCGGTCGCTTCATCCAGGAGTACAATTGGAGCGTCTTTTAAAATAGCCCGTGCAATAGAGATACGTTGTTTCTCCCCTCCTGAAAGAGTAGAACCACCTTCCCCCACAATGGTTTCGTACCCTTGGGATAAGGCATTGATAAAGTCATGGCATCTCGCCTTTTTAGATGCGGCCATCACCTCTTCCATGGTAGCATCAGCTTTGCCCACCCTGATATTCTCCAGGATACTCTGGTTGAAGAGATAGACATCCTGAAAAACTATACTGATCTTTGAAAGCAGATACTCACTATCCATCTCGGTAACAGGTACATCACCGATTTTTATACTCCCCTGGTTTACATCCCAGAATCTCGCGATCAGACGTGTCATTGTGCTTTTACCGGACCCCGAAGGGCCGACCAGCGCTGTCATTGTGTTTTCAGGCAGATGAAAGCTGACATCCTTCAAGACATCGACTTGATGATATTTAAACCAGACATGGTCGAATTCGATATTGTACTTTTCGGTCTTTTTTGGAGAAGAGGGTGCGGGTAAGGGTTGCGTATTGAAAATGTTGTTTAACCTTTTCGCTGAAATAGCGAAATAGTTGATTTCCGCGATATTAGCCAGCAGCTTGGATAAGGGATCATACATGCGAACACCGACGATCAGGAAAAACAAGAAATAGGGGATCGTTAATGTTCCCTGGATTACGAAATAGGTTCCTGCCAGCATGATCAACGCCACCCCGGCATTCAGTATCCAGACTCCTACCATGACCAGCGGTCCCGGTACAATTTCAAGTTTGATACTTTTAATGAACAAGTCTTTGAAAGAGCGATGAAGTCTTTCAAATTTTTTACCTTGAAGATTATACGCTTTGATGTTCTTCATGCCGTCAACATATTCCAGCATTCTTGACGAAGCATTATTCTGGGCGGCGATATGGATTTTTCCCAAATGTATGACCGACAGCCTTGCCAGGTACGCAGCAATTGCGGCCAGAGGCACTGGAAGAAGAGTAATCAGGGTCATACGCCAATCAAACGGCAAGAGAAAAGCCATAAACACCAAGGGCAGCACCATCGCGCCGATGGC
The DNA here is from genome assembly GCA_022360105.1 of Pseudomonadota bacterium. Next base: position 4,546 of record JAKSDL010000508.1, on the reverse strand, counting down.
CCCCATCAACAGGTGACTGATCAGTATTTCAACATTGGTGTAATCCTTCATCATCAAGGCTGTGATATCACCAGGATCACGTCCTTTAAAAAATCCCATGGAAAGCTTTCTCAGGTGCTCTCCCAGACCCAGTCTTCCTTCTGAAGTGATTGTATAAGCAGCACTGTGTTCATTCCGATAAACCATGGCACCAACCAAAAATAACACAACAACGGCACCGAGCAGCCACAGGGTGTATTGAATTAATCTGCCGTGATTAACGCTGATAGTTGGATCAATAAGCGGAGCCAACAACTCAAGTGTGACCATCAGGACAATAAAAGAGGGTTGTCCCTGCAGAATCGATTGAATCACTTCAAAGATCATCGGTTTTTTAAGCAGGTGGATCTTGTTTCTGGTGATGCTATTCAAAAAAGTGATCATGATTGTACCTCCTCAACAATATCCATATTCCAGTCCCTGGCCTGGGTATGGATTTTCCACATGCCATGATAAATTCCTTTTTTCTCCAGCAGGTCGGTATGTGTTCCTCGTTCTTTTATCTCTCCCCGGTCTACCACCAAAATCTGATCAACGGCAGTAATGGTGTAAAGCCTATGGGCGATGATCACAACCGTTTTATCTTTCAGAACATGCGATAATGCCTGTTGAATTTTGGATTCGTTTTCAGGATCAGCGTAGGCTGTGGCCTCATCCAGGACGACGATTGGAGCATCTTTCAAAATAGCCCTGGCCAGCGAGATTCGCTGGGCTTCTCCTCCGGAAAGATAGGTGCCTCCTTCCCCGATCAGGGTCTGGTAACCATCTGGAAGACTTTTGATCAGCTCATCTACCTGGGCTGCCTTGGCAGCCTCAATTACTTCATCCAACGTCGCAGACTGGTTCCCCATGCGGATGTTTTCCTCAATGGTATCAAAAAACAGAAACACATCCTGAAACACAATGGAAACCGAGTTATTCAGTTCTTCGATTGGCATCTCCTTAACGTTGACACCACCGATTCGTATTTCACCGGTGGGAGCATCCCAGAAGCGACCGATCAGGTTGGAAATGGTAGTCTTGCCCCCACCTGACGGCCCCACCAAAGCTGTAATCGTACCGGGTTTCACATCGAATGAAACATTCTTCAACACTTCCTGTTGTCCATAAGAGAAGCTGACATTTTCAAAAACTATGCTGTGATCTTGGATTGTCTTGCCCGTCACAGGTTCCGGTATCTCGGGTTCGGTTAATATGCTGTCAATTTGCTCCAGTCCGCTGCTGATCTGGACAAGAAAAGACACCATATTCATCAGTTTATATAACGGAACCGCGATTCCCATACCGATAAAAAGAAACAGGAAGATGGCCGTGACCATTTGCACGTATCCGGACTCCGGTGTGGATTGCAGCAGATAAATCGCCACAGGAAGAATGAAGATGGCACTTGAACTCAACAGGGCGACAAACGCGGCATACGGCCAGGTAGAATCCTTAATCCATTGAAGCGTTATATCGCGAAAAGCATACACATCTTTGGAAAAACGTTTGAAGGCATCAACGGACTGGTTAAAGATTTTCACCACAGGCATGCCTCGCACATATTCTACAATCGTTCCGTTCATGGCAGTCAGTTTCTCCTGCCATTGGCGAAAACGGTCCCGTCCGGCTTTCCCCTGCATAAACCTCTGCATGGTTAAAGCAAGAGGAATCGGCACCAAGGTCGCAACAGCCAGGCGCCAGTCAAAGAAAAAAAGATAAATAAAGGTAATAATCGGAAGTACCACCCCTTGAGTGATATCCAACGTGTGATGGGCTACAAACAATTCGATTCTTTCCACATCTTCGCTGAGCACCTTTTTAATCCCACCGCTGGTCTTTTGTCCGAAATACCCCATTGGCAGTCTGGCCAGTTTGGTTGCCAGACTCATCCTTATTTCAAATAAAATGTTGAAGGCTGCCAGGTGTGAAAGGGCTCCAGAAATAAAGGTAAAAAGAACGAAGAGGCCAATTCCGCCCAACGTCCACCAACCAAGCTTCCAGACAAAATCAATATCAATGGAATCGAGGGTTCCGATATTCGATACCAGTTCCTTCACCATCAGATAAACCGTCACAAAGGGCGTGATCTGTGCGACAGCAGCTAACACAGCAAATACTGCTGCAATAACTAGATAAACTGATTTCGTTCCAGCAATTTGCAGCAATCGCGGAATCCCTTTTCTGGGTTTCTTTTTTAACTGTTTTTCGTAAACCGATGTTTTACTCATGTTTTGTCTCGGGTGTTTGTGAAATTGCAGAAAGATGCCATTTGAAACAGCACCCACTTAGTGCAATCGAATTAACAAGCATGCCGCCTGTCGTTACAACGAAATGACTGCCACCTGCATTCCTGAGGTTTCATCCTGATTAAGAAGTCAACAAATCTGTATAAAAAAGGTTAATTGGATTCGTATTTACGGATAGATATATTGTTATCATAAGAAAACATAGTTTTCTTCTCATTGCGGACAAATTAACACTCATTGCGGACTTGAAAATAAAATTTACAAAACCGCGTTTTTGCGTCATCGCTTCCCTGCTCCTCTCCTCCGGTTCGAGATTGAGCAAGAGTTTTTATTGAAAGGGTTGTTTAACCCTGTTGATTTAAATCTACTTTTTGTCACGTTGTCTTCGTGATGAGTAACATTCAGGTCGTGATGACTGAGGTAAATGTTTCAGTTGTATTCGTATTGACGTAATTTTTTTTTAGATAGTACAAAAATATAAAACACCTTGAATTTTTGATGATTTGTTAATGTTGCACAACCCTTAGAATTCAATTGGAATTGCAGGCAAAGACCTTGATGCGGCAAAAACATTGAAACTGTTTTAAATCCGAAAGTACAGGCATGAATCAATTAAGAACTGAATGTTACGACGGTGAGTTTTTTGGTGAGTTGGGAAATTTTGCTAATATCGATCAGTTGCAAGTCGGAGCAGAGATGACTTGGAAATGGCCGCCGGTTTTCGGGAAAGGAGTTTTTAACTTGATCAAAATCCGACCCGGTCTGACGCTGGCGGTATATGAGTATCAGTTGAATCAACCTGTCGTGGTTTGTTTTGATGAAAAGACTTCGCCCATCAGCATCGGATTCTGCCTCGGTGGAGGCAATGGTTTTCAAGTTGATTTTGAAGTGAATCCGAAATTGCATATGAGCTTGGAAACCGGAAACGGAATTCTCTGCCATTGCCCAAAGCCGTGTAGATCTTCCAATTATCCAACAAGTGAACCAATCCGTTATGTCGTTATCTATATTGAACCCGATGTCCTGTGCACTTTATTGAATGACACCATTATCGATTTAATGTCACCCGATTTGCAGGCTTTGATCCGGGGTGATCGCTCGATCTGCTGCATGCAGGCATTTCCCAACACTCCCTCAATCAATACGGCCGCTCACCAGGTGTTTCACTCTCCTTACCAGGGAACCTTGCGAAAGACCTATCTGGAAGGGAAAACCCTCGAATTGATTACACTCGCCATCACGCAGTTGGCATTTCACATAACCAAGACCTCAACCGGACAAAAGCTGCTGCCATTTGAGGTAGACTGTATCCAGCGTGCCGGACGTATTCTGACGGATAACCTGGAAAGACCTCCGTCTCTGCCGGAACTAGCACGCCGGGTAGGTATCCACAAAGACAAATTGAACAAGGGATTCCGGGAGATTTATGGCACAAGCGCTTTTGATTTCCTGCGAGTGTATCGACTGGAAACGGCTCGAGAAATGTTGAGAAGCAGACAAAAAAATGTCACCGAAGTAGCTTTTGAGGTAGGTTACAACCATCCAAAAAACTTCACCCGGGCCTTTAAGTGCTACTTCGGCTTCAACCCCAGCGACTACTTACGCTAGCGAAAATTGGGGTCATGGGGTCAAGTCCGACCTATGATCCAAAACGACGCAGATGGACTCATGAGCGTATTGATCCCCCAAAAAAGCTAGGTTGCGATATTGTCAAAGGACCACTATACACAGGTCGACCTGCGACTCCCTCCAATCCACCGCCATCTAGTGAGTTTAAACCGATGCGTGAAGGCAGGAATGTTCTTCCGCACCAGGTAGTATGGGCAAACAAGGGTATTAAGCTGCTTTCATAAAATTGGTATCAAGTATCAAAACTCTCGATTTTCTCCTGACATTTTTTTTGAGTTAACTCTTTTAGTTTTGCGACTCGTTCAGCCAGCCATTCCAGTTGCTCTTTTGTAATATGATAGTTTTCCATGTCATACCTGGAATCTATATAGGCTCGTTTCAGGAGAACAAAGTTCTCTTTTTCCTGTTCTGTGGATTGCGGAAAAACTGCCAAAAATGATCGGTGTTGATTAATCACTTGTCGGTTTAATTTCTCCAGATCATGGAGTTTGGGCTTGTATCCGGTGAATACTAGCAGGGTTGTCATGAAAAACCGTTCTGTGGCTTGGTGAAGTTGAAAAGCAGAATATTTATAATCTTGGTTTTGAATAGCTTGAATGGAATATTTTAAAAAAGTCTCGGCACTCTTGAACCATTTTTCAAAGTGTTGT
>JAKSDL010000109.1 GCA_022360105.1 Pseudomonadota bacterium | reverse complement strand
TGTCTGGTAGCTTTGACTGTTTCATTCTTGTTCTTGTTCTTGTTCTTGTTCTTGTTCTTGTTCTTGTTCTTGTTCTTGTTCTTGTTCTTGTTCTTGTTCTTGTTCTTGTTCTGAAGAAATACCTCTTCCTGAAGCCCCATAAATACGCGAAGTTTCGGCGAATCTGTCTGGCATATAATATTTAATCAATCCGATGATCATTGATACAATTTCCTTGAGGATTTGCTTTCCGCTATCGATCTCTTTTCGATCAAGGATTCCCTTCGCTACGAGAACATCCAATGCGGCAGCGCATTCAAGTGCAGATCCCTTAGCAATATCGAAAAATCTGCAACGGTCCTTTGGTGTATATTTGCCGTTTCCTTCGGCAATGTTTAAGGGTATTGATGTCGAAGCACGATCCAGTTGACTGTAAACAGCATGGTTTTTGGGAATACTCTCATTGATGTTTTTAAGCCAAGCTATAAACTGAATTGACGATTGATATACAGTTAATTTTTCGTGATCAAAATAAGTATTCATTAAGAAATATGAAAAATGGGTTTTTTGGAAAAAAGATAAAGAAAAAGAACAAGATAAAGAAAACGACAAAATCAACGATACTGACTGCAAAATGGAATCATCGGAGTCCCAGTAGATAAATACAGCAATTATTGACTATTAGCGATACCCATAGTTCTACTCCAAATTGGATTGCTTGATGATGATTCATCGCGGATTTTCACATACTGATCCCGTGTCATCCATTATTTTCGCTGGCGAGTTAGCAATTGTAAAAACATTAAATATCTATGCATACCGTCTAATAAATTCACCGAAAATGGCTTGTGAAAGAGTTATTTCCTGTTCATGATGAATTAACTGACATTTAAGTAGAAATAGTAACGCTGCAAACATATTACCGACCTGGTTTACAACTACTGACAATCGAAGATGAAAAAACAACTGCTGTTGATTGATGGAAGTTCCTATATTTTTCGTGCTTTTTATGGTGTTAGGGCAACTTTAAAAAATCGGGAAGGACTCCCCACCAATGCTGTTTTTGGTTTTAAAAACATGTTGCTTCAGTTGCTTAAAACTGAAAACCCGACCCACTGTGCCATGATCTTCGATAAGGCAGGTCCCACGTTTCGTAATGAAATCTACTCGGAATACAAATCAAATCGGGATGCTGCCCCCGAAGATCTGAAGGTGCAATTTGAACCGATTTTTGAGTTTTCAAGATTGTTAAATCTCCCCGTTATCCAAATGGATGGATTTGAAGCGGATGATGTTATTGGCAGTTTGGCTAAAAAGCTGGCATCGGAGATAAAGGTCACGATTATTTCGGGAGACAAGGACTTAACCCAGTTGGTCACCGAAGATGTGCACATGGTGGACACCATGAACGACAGAACATTTACTCCGGATGAGGTCAAATCAAAATTTGGAGTTCCACCTGAAATGATCGCAGAATACCTGGCCTTGATTGGCGATACTTCAGACAATATTCCCGGGGCTGCTGGTATCGGACCCAAGTCCGCCGTGAAGCTATTCCAAAACTTCGGCAACTTGGAAGGAATTTATAACAACATTGAAAAGCTAAAAGGCAAACAGAAGGAAAATCTTATAAACTCTAAAGATAATGTCGACTTAAGTCTTAGGCTAACTGTTATCAATTGCGATTTGGATTTAGGCTTGTCACTTGATGATCTGGAAAGAAAAGCACCAGATCTTGAAGCTTTAAAGTCCTTTTATGAGGAGATGGATTTTAAGCCTGATGAATTTTTGAACATGCATCTTACTGGGAACGAAGAAATCGAAGAACCGGGGCAAAAGAAAGGCCTGGACTATGATTCTTACGAATTAGTCAATACAGAAGATCGATTGCAAAAGATCTGCAAAGAGATCTTGCAGCAAAAACAGGTCTCCCTTGATTTGGAAACCACCTCTCTTCACCCTATTGATGCTGA
>JAKSDL010000755.1 GCA_022360105.1 Pseudomonadota bacterium | reverse complement strand
GCTAGACAGTATTCAATGCTTTGAGATGGTAGTGCCTATTCCCTCCAATTGGTTCCCCACCATTCGTCTTCAGCAGGCTGGACCCCTCTAAATTCTTTGGCATAGGATCTGATCTGAGCAAGGATTCTCTCGCCATCGATCCCCTTTTCCTTCATTTGGTTCAACCAGCGATCGTACATGGGTTTCATGGCACCAATCCATTTTTCCTTCTCGTCATCCGGCAGAACATAGATGGTGTCTTTTCTCGCCCTCAATTTCTTCAGGGTCGATTCTCTCCTGTTGTCCACGATGGCACCGCAGAAATTGGTCACCGAAGGCCTCAGTTCGTTGAATACCGCTTTCACATCGGCGGGCAGGGTTTTCCATTTTCTTTCCGCTATGGCCATGGGAATCTGGACAAATGGACCGTAAACCAGCGTATGATTACTGGTCAGGTCGGTCAGCTTCCACTTCGCCAACGGTGCAGTCGGCCAGAAACAACCATCAATCGCTTTTCTCTGCAACGACATATAGGCATCCGACGGCTTCAGGCTTCTCGGTGTTGCTCCCAGCAGCTTGGTTACTTCAACAAAGTTTTTGGAAACAGCACATATTTTCAATCCTTTCATATCACCCAAGGTTTTTGGTGTTTTTAAATTTTTGTGGATATGCAGGTTAAAAAAATCCGAGACGTGAAATCCCAGCATGACGATGTCTTTATATTCCGCCCTGAACTCAGGAATGGTTTCATAAGCCTTCTGGTAGACCTTGTCTACCTGCACGGTACTGTCAAAAAGAAACGGAAGCGTCAACACGCTGCTGACAGGAAACCGGCTTTGCATCGAGAACACACCCAGAGTAGGCACCATATCAACCAGTCCGCCGGTCATGGCATCATAGGTTTGAGGAGCCTTGATCAGGCTGCCGCCATGATACCATTTGAAGCGGACCTTCCCGTTGGTTCGCTTTTCGATCTCTTTCGTATAGGGGACGTAAACATATTGCACGAGATAATGCCCTTCGGGTTCGTAGCTTCCCACCTTTATTTCAATTGTTTTGGCCCAACTGTTGGGAACAATTGCCGCAATCAAGAACAGAAAG
>JAKSDL010000889.1 GCA_022360105.1 Pseudomonadota bacterium | reverse complement strand
CGGTCCAAAACCATGATCTTTCTTTTACGATCAAATTCAATTTTATGTGATGAACCTTTTGGTATCTCAATTACTACGTTGATTGTCTGTCCTTCTGAGTAAGGTGTTAAAATAGCATTATAGTCCATTTGTTTTTCCTTTTATTATCACTCAAGTTTCGCACCCTTGTTTTATGCTATCAGCGGCTCTGCAGTTCACTGAGGACGATGACTTTTACCTAAAAGCTATTCGCTACCGGCAGGTAGCTTTTAGCTTTAAACTGAGCACCTTCGGTACGCTTACATGAATACGCAAAATAATGGAGCGAAGAGAGTCGTATCAAAGCTAGCAGCTGATCGCTAATAGCCAAATGCTTTTAACTGAACAGCTGAGGTTGGTTTTACACCATATAAATCATCTCCTGCAAAAACAGGTGCGAAACTTGAGTGATAAGTTAACAAATTTATAGTTGAATGATCATAAGAGACTGTCAAAAAACAATTACGTTTATCAATACAGCCCCGGCTCTAAAATCCACCGGGAGCATGATGACAAGGTAAAGTGATTGCACGGCGGCCGCAACCGTGAAAATTGATAGACTTTCGAATTTTTTGCCCTTAATTATCAATAGTCAAAAACACATTACTGAGTCGGTAAAAAATAAGCAACAATAGATGATTCTCTAAAACCATTGTAAACGAGCTATGATAGGGTTTTATGAAGAAGATGAATAAATTTTGTATAAAGAATCAAAATACTTTCTATTAACGAATAATCTACTTTTCTCGATTGGAAATTTCCAAAAACAGTCGGGGTATTTGCATAAGGCGACAATCAAGATCCCTCATCCTTTCAGTGATAAAAGCGGAGACAGCTTATTCAAAAACAGGTGGACCACAGCTTTGAAGTCGGTGAAGATGGTAACAAGCCTGAAAGGTCATTCAAACGCTACGGGATTTGCCGGCCAAGGAGCAGTCGGCGAGGATGTTTACTTCAAGTCGGTTTGTTCAGGGAGTAAAATGCTATGTATTGTTTGGGCGGCTATCCTGTCCGAAGAACCATAGTTATAAAGGACTGATGACCTCATTCGATTTGATTCCGATTCAGACAGATCACCAAGTTCCAGTAGGCGATCGATATGGGCTGGAAGATCTTTCACATCTGTGATTGCATCGGCAAAATGATCTCTAAAAACCAAATCTCCGCCTCCTTCATAGTTCTTTGGGACATCCAGATAAATCAGTCGTTTTCCAAATCTTAATTTGTATTCAGCTCCTACGGAGCCAAAGTCTGTAATCATCATTGATGAATGATATCCAACATTTTCGATATTGCTACCCGTGTCTATTTTTATATTGCCTTTACTTTTGACTTCCTCATTAATCAAACGAAACAGATTGAATGTTTTGTTGGCTAATGTTGGGTGGGTCTTAACCAGAAAATTGTAGTCGGTCATTTGATTGAAGACTTTTAGTATCCCCTTTTTCAAGGCTCTTAACACAATTGCCGGATCAAGGTTTGGTGCATAAATAATCGTTGGTTTATTATTATCAAATCGCTTCTGATGGTCATCCGATGTAAATTCAATTTTCGGATAACCAACCGGAAAGCAGGTGTATCTCGTATCATCTTCGGTTAGATCTTGGTAGGTGTAATGATTTTTCGAAGGCAAAAAGAGATAATTAAAATGATTCATTATTTTCAAACTTTTAGTAACCTTAGTAACACTGTAATGAGGAAGATAGACACGTTCAGTGCATTTAAACTTTTCTTTGCGAATGACTTCAGAGCTCAGTATTAAATCCGGAGTGGGAAAATTCTGATAATAAGGAATTTCACGGTCAGAAAAATGCAAATAGTTTGGAATTGACGCTTTGCTTAATCGTTTTTCAATCGATACCAAATAGGGGATATAGTTTTGATTGATACCAACTCTGGGTAAGGTGGAACCAAAGTTAACATATAAAACGGTGAATGTATCAGGATACAATTCGTTCAGTGACCTGTGAATTGGTATGAACCAGTCCAGCATCTGACAATCTCGAAAAACGAAAAAGATAACTTTGCTTTTTTTGCCATGGGATTCGTTTAACATGCTTTGTTTTCTTTTGCGCAAAGCATAATTGGCATGATTCAGAAGGTCGATGATGCTTTTTTTATTGCTTACAAATCTTAAAAAAATTCTTTCTATGACAGAATTCCTATACTCTTTAAAATAGCGTTCAACTTTCAGGAGGTAAAATCTTAATAACTGAAAATTCAGCATAGGTCAGTCCTTTAATCCTTGCTTTTGTCCCAAACGTGGATGTTCTAATCGAGGTGGAATTT
>JAKSDL010000684.1 GCA_022360105.1 Pseudomonadota bacterium | reverse complement strand
GGAACAACTCATCGCTGTCCTGAATCAGCTAGTCTTTTCAAGCGAGGCCTGAGGTGATTTTTGTCCTGAACGCGGCAAAATTCCACTTTATGTCAATAAAAAAGGGCTATCCCAATGGCTGTCCCTTAAAACGATCAGACACTACTGAAGTGATTTGTTGAATCTTCTATTCGGCAAGTTTTTTGAAATTGTTTGTATTAATGGTCTTAATAAGGTATAGTGCGAAAGAACTTTGATTAGAGCAGCTTTTCCAATGACTTCTGTATTACGGATCTTTGAAAAGGAATGGCATGCCAACAAAAAAAACGACAAAACAAAGCACTGCAGACTCTTCCGGCCTGGACTTATCCAATTTGATGTCGATGCTGGTGGCCGTTGAAAAAGGAGATTTTAGCAAGAGAATGCCGGACAGTCCGGTCGGTTTGGAGGGTAAAACTGCCGAACGTGCGTCACTGGAAAGTATTGATGTTTGCTTAATCACCGGTTATTTAAAGCATGAAGAGATCTGCAGTATGGTGATTTCCATCACCCCGAACCTTTCAAGAGGAGATTCCAATACGGAAACACATATATCGGCAATCACAGATTTTGTTATAGTCTTGCGTTATGTGGAATTAATCGGAGGTATAGCAGTCATTAAAATGAGAGGATCACAACACGAAAAAAGTATTCGAGAGTTTACAATTGATGAAAAGGGATTAACCATCGGCGCCTCACCCTCCCTCACCGGCAGCCGGAGAAAGCAGGTTGCAAGGCATATTTAAAAAAGGTTAACAGGATGACTGAAAAAGCCTTAATCAAAATCTATGTTGCAGGTAGTGACCCTGTAACCAGGAAGACTATTGAAAACGTCCGGCAGTATTGTTCAAAAGTCTTTGCCAATGGCTATGAAGTATTGGTTGTCAATATTGTTGAAAATCAGGAGATTGCGTTAAAAGAATGTATACTTGCTATTCCGACTATTGTTAAGGAAGCCCCAAAACCAAGTCAGAATATTATCGGACATGTTATGACAATTGAAGATATTGAAAACTCCTTGAAGGTTTCAACTGCGGATGGTTAACCTGAATCAAAGTAGCTGATGCTTCGGGCGAGTTGAAACAACCAAAGAGTTGAGAGCTGAAAAAAGACCTTAGCTATGTCCTTTCGTAATAATAGCTTAATAAACCAAACGGTTTTAGATACTATAAAAACAGGTGTAATCATCGTCGATACGACAGGCGTGATCCAATTTATTAACAAATCTGCTGAAGTCCTGTTTGGTCGTTCAAAAGAAGAGCTGTTAGACCACCCTTTAGGTATTCCCGTTCGTTCGGAACAAATCTGCGAAATTGATTTTCTTAAACCCGATTTCAGTAAAGGCACTGCAGAAATGCATGTCGATGAATTGACATGGAATGGTAAACCGGCCTTATTGATCGGACTATATGATGTTTCAGGGAGAAAACTTGCCCAAAAGACATTGGAAGCCAATCAAGAGAGTTTTTCAAGCATTGTCGAAAACAGTCACACCGGTATTGTAGTGATCGATCAAAAAGGAGCTATTCGTTTTATGAACCCAACAGCCCGGTTTTATCTTGAGCAATCGATCGGAACTCTTTCTAAATTGGCTATAAATGAGCCTCTGGATGATCTATACCTGGCTGAAATACCGATTACTCTAGCCGATAACAAACAAGGTGTAGCTGAACTAAAAGCCCAACAGACTAACTGGCAGGGTGAGCCTGCAATCCTCATATACATTCATGATATTACATCCAGAAAAACCTGGGAAAAACAGCTTGAAGAGGCAAAAACGGCAGCAGAATCTGCTGATAAAATGAAATTGGAGTTACTGGCAAACTTCTCGCACGAGTATAGAACTGCTTTGCACAGTGTTTTGAGCTTTTCCGAATTTGGAGCAAGACTGTCTAAAAGTCATGCTGACAAAAAGATCCATGGCTATTTTGAAAAAATACGTAAATCAGGTTTACAAATAGAGCATTTAATGGGCAATCTTTCAAATCTGGCTGAATTGCTCTCGGGAGCTGTGAAACTGGATTCCCAAAGATGCGATTTGGACTCCGTGATCGAAAAATGCATGATGGAGGTAAAACATCTACAACAGGAAAAGGCCATTGTTATGAAGATGAATAACCAGGCAAAAGACAGTTTAGTGTATTGTGATATCCAAAGAATTAAACTCGTACTGGTTTGCCTGCTGAAGAACGCCATTCAATTCTCACCCGAAAAATCGGTAATAGTGATTAAACTTGAAACAAAAAATGACCGGGAAGAAAACAGATTATTACAGACGTCAATTATTGACCAGGGCGTAGGCATTCCGCTAGAGGAAACAGAACAAATCTTCTCGGGTTTTTTTCAAAGCAGTGCCACAAAGTCAGGTAGCGGAGGTTTAGGGCTTAGTCTGGCCATCTGCAAGGAAACCATTCGCCTGCATGGTGGCGACATTTGGGCACGTAAAAACCCAAAAGGCCAAGGATCAACCTTCAGCTTCACACTACCACTACCCATCAATAAAGATTAGCGTAACTTCCTCACGCCTGATTCCTCATCAATCCTCCTTTCAAATCAGCCAATTATACAAGTATTTGATTTTCTCTTGACATGATTTTTCACTCATGTAACTTATGTATATAAGTTACATGAGTATGCCCTTCAAACGTGAATGATTATAACTGGTAAAGGTAATTGGGTTAAGTTGTAACTGCTTATTATCATTTATTTTTGTAAGAGCGGTGCCATGTTTTAATGCAGAATATGGCTCTGAAGCCAAATTAATAAAGAGGGGAGAATCAATGAAAAAGCTCATTACATGCCTAACAGTGATGTTTTTAATGACCACGATGTCATTTGCCGATAGTTTTCCGTCCAAGCCGATCAAACACATCATTCCTGCAAAGGCGGGAGGTGGTTTTGACCGCTCATCAAGGATTTTAGCCACTGAATGGGAGAAGGTTCTCGGCAAGCCCGTTTCGTTTGATTACTCTCCGGGAGCATCGGGCGAGATAGGATTTGGGAAAATGATGTCACGCTCAGCCGATGGGTATACAACTATCATGACAACCATCGCCATGTACGCAATGAATGTAAACACCGGAACAGCCAGGGCCGGTTGGGACAAAGTCGGTTTTGTGGGAAACCTGATCACGGATCCTAATGTCTTGCTCGTTCATAAGGATTCTCCCTTTAAAACAGTTGATGATTTCATTCAGGCCGGATTAACGGCCAAGAAACCCTTGACGATTTCGACATCTCATCCCAAGGCAGTATCGACTCTTGCCGCCAAAATACTGATTGACCTGACAGGTATCAATGCCAAGGTCGTGGCCTTTAACGGAGGGTCCAAGGCAAGAAACGCTCTGGCCGGCAAACAGGTTGATGCCTGCATCGGGCCATATTTTTCGGCTTCATCAAAAAAAGATTTTATAAAAGCCCTGGCTTCTTTTACTGATAAGAAGGTTTATTCAGGACTCTGGGATATACCAACCTTAAAACAGGCTACCGGAAAACCCTTTCCGGTTTTGGTCGAGCCATTCGCATTTATGATCAAACGGGACACGGCAGAGAAGCATCCCAAACGTTACCAAAAGCTGGTACAAACCTTCAAGTCTTCCGTGGAGTCCGATAATATTGTAAAGGCATCACAAAAGCAGGGAATGGCGCCGTTTATTGATTACTGGTCACCGGAAGAGTGTGATGCCTATGTAAAGCAGTTTCAAGCGGTTTGGGAAAAATACAAGCATTTAATGCAGTAAGGCTCCCGTATTGATAAACTGCTGCAATGGAAAATCAGATAAACCAAGCGCAAAGGCCATTATGAAACCAATTAAACGCAGGTTAAATTTCGGCGAACTCATCGTCCCCGGGATTGCACTGGTATTTGGGATTTTATACCTGGTACAAACAACGGATGCTCCGGCAGTAGCCATCAGATGGCCCTATGCCGTGATCGGGATCACAACGGTTTTCTGGTTAGCGGTCGTAGCACGTAATACTTTTACCAGGGGGACAAAAACACCAACTGAGAGTTCTGTCAATTTATCCAGGCCAATAATGATGATTGTGGCACCTGTTGGGTATTTAATGGCTTTGCCCTTTCTTGGCTTTTCCATCAGCAGCTGTTTGTTTTTGACAGTGCTGTTTCGGCTGCTGGGAGGTACCTCCTGGCGATCCAATGTCATAACAGCTTTTTTGATGTCCCTTTTTCTTCATATCATGCTGATCACGTTTTTAGATATGTCATTGCCACGCCTTGAAATCATGGGGTTTGTCATTTAGGAGTTAATGCATGGAAATCGCAAGCCTTGATGTAATTCTATCCGGAATAGGGTTGTTGTTACGACCGGAACACTTGATTTGGCTGCCGCTGGGAATGCTGGCCGGGCTGGTCGTGGGGGCGATTCCGGGCTTTAACGATACCAACTTTCTGGCAATGATGCTGCCGTTCACGGTCTACCTGGGGCCCATTAACGCAGTCGTTTTTATGATGGCATGTTTTAGTGCCTCGCAGGCTGCGGGCTCGATACCGGCAATCCTGCTGAATATTCCGGGAACCCCTTCCAACGCGCCGACCTGTCTTGAGGGATTTAAAATGACGCGGGCCGGTCGTGGCGGTTATGCTCTCGGTGTTTCGGTCGGGGCGTCAACCGTGGGCGGACTGCTTTCTGCACTGATTGCATTTTTAATCACGCCTATTGTTGGCATCTATGCGTTGAATTTTGGTCCTGCAGAACTGTTCATGATGGCCCTGTTCGGCATGACAGCTGTCGGCTCCCTGACGGGCAAATCACTGGTAAAAGGATTGTTTTCGTCATTGCTGGGTCTTTTCGTAGCGTGTGTCGGCACTGAATTTCAACAAGGCTATACCAGGGCGAGTTTTGGCTTTTTTGAATTGTATGAAGGATTTCCACTGATACCTGTTCTCCTGGGGGTGTTCGGTTTCAGCGAACTGTTTACCCTGGCGGGCCAAAAAACGCTGGTCGAAGAGGGTAAAAAAAGAATAACCGGGTTCAAACCGATTCTTGAAGGAGTAAGAGCTGTTTTTTCGCATAAGATCAATATGATCCGTTCGGGTTTGATTGGAACACTGGTTGGCCTGGTACCCGGCACTGGAGCGGCCATTGCAACCTGGGTCAGCTACGGTCAGGCCAGGCAGTGGAGCGGTGAACCGGAGAAATTCGGAACCGGTCACGAAGAAGGTTTGATCGCTGCTGATGCCTGCAATAATGGTGTCCCCGGCGGTGCTTTGATTCCTACCGTTACCCTGGGGATTCCGGGTTCGGGTACAACCCTGGTCATCATGGCAGCTCTAATGATTAACGGTATCACACCGGGACCAAGCTTTTTCGCCGAGCATACCGTTTCCGCCTATGCGATTCTCTTTTCCCTGGTGTTGGCAAACGTATTTCTATTCCCGATCGGTATCGTGGTTTCGAGATTGGCATCCAACGTCACTGCGATCCCAAACAAGTATCTTGTGCCGATCATCGCCCTCTTCTGCATGGTGGGCGGTTTTGCCTGGAGACAGATGGTTTTTGACATGTACCTGGTTGTCATTTTTGGAGTGGTTGGCGCACTATTGACGAGGTACGGGTACTCCGTTCCGGCTTTCTTACTGGCTCTGCTGCTTGGTCCACTTGCCGAGAGAAATTTTTACTGGGCTTTCGAAATTGGAGGCATGGACAGTTTTATGAGACCGATTGCCGTCGTCATCCTGGTTGCCACTATTGGGGTTTTAGTTCTCCCGCTGATCATCAACAACATGGTGAAAAAAGGAAAGTCCTCTCCGGCATTGACAGAAGCAGAGTTATAACAATCAAAAGTTAAAACCTCACGGGTGTTTAACCCCCATGTAAAGAAAATATATGGCCAAACCGATCAATATTCAAAACGAGAAACCGCTTTACATGCAGGTCATCGATACCATTAATGCCAGGATATCCCAAAATTTCTGGCACCAGGGAATGATGATCCCGTCCGAAAATGAACTGGCAAAGGAGTTGGGAGTATCAGCGGGAACCGTTAAAAAGGCTTTCAGCGCTCTTGTTCATGATGGCATTTTGTTCCGTCGCCAGGGCAAGGGAACCTTTGTGGCCGGTCCCGATTTCTCAAAAAGCTTCTTTCGTTTTTTCAGGTACAACCCGGCAACCGGGGAACCAGGTGAATTGCCCGGAAGTAAAATCCTGAACATGGCTGTTACCCAACCCGTTGCAAGGGCTGCCGAAATACTGAATATCAGCAAAAAAACCAAGGTCATCAAGATCGAAAGAATCAGGACCTTGGGGAATGTTCCCATCGTTGTTGAAGATATTTATATACCTTACAAGTTATTCAAGGGATTCGAAGCTCTCAATATTGAAGATGAATTGCTCTACCCCATATACAGTGAGCAGTTCTCGACCCCGATTATTTGGGCCGACGAGTATATGCAATCCGACACGGCGACCGCAAAAACTGCAGAATTGCTTGAAATTAAGCTCCATGCACCCGTTATAAAACTTGAACGGATCGCATACTCGTACAGTGATACGCCTGTGGAATGCAGGTTCAGCATTGGCAGGGGTGACCAGTTTCGATACCACATTGTTATCCGCTAACTAGTGCTTGAACGGAAAACCCATTAAGCTTTACCATTCGGCCTTTTATGAAGAGATTTTTACTGAGAAGTATAGTGCTTTCAGCTATCAGCGGTCAGCAATTTATATCGCTGAGTTTTCAGGATTTTCAAACTGAATGCTGATCGTTGAGAGCTGATAGCATTCTAATCTTCAAATCAAATCACTACTGATACAATACGATTCAGCATAAATCCGAGAGGTTTTCGTTCAGGCACTAACTACTATTTTTTCGACAGAAAATCACTTACCAATAACGTTTTATGACCTATAAAAACTCTATCAAAGTTTTCGACGCACATTTTCACATTATCGAACCACAATTCCCCCTGGTGAGTAATAACGGATATCTTCCCGATTTCTTTCCCATCACTGAATACAGGAAACGGACAGACCGGTACAACCTGGTCGGAGGGGCGATCGTGTCCGGATCTTTCCAGTCAGTTGACCAGACCTACCTGGTACACGCCTTGAAGGTCCTGGGAGATGGGTTTATAGGCGTCACACAACTTCGGGAAACAGCAACGGATGAAGAACTGATCGACCTTGACAAGTCTGGTATTAAAGGAGTTAGATTCAATTTGAGAAGAGGGGGCTCGGAGAATGCAGAAAAAATCAAGTCTTTCGGACAACGAATCTATGACCTGGTGGGCTGGCACACCGAGTTGTATGTCGATTCCAGGGAATTGTCCCCCATCATTCCGCTGCTTGAAAACCTTCCGGCAGTGAGTATCGGGCATTTGGGCTTGTCTGCCGCAGGACTTCCAAATATCCTGAAACTGGTGAAAAGAGGTGTAAGAATCAAGGCGACCGGCTTTGGAAGGGTGGATTTTGATGTGGCCAATGCAATGCAGGACATTTGCAGTATTGACGACAACTGCCTGATATTTGGTACCGACCTCCCTTCAACCAGGGTTGACCAACCTTATTCCCATCGGGATTTTGAATTGATTGTCAATGCATTAGGTATAGAGACCGCTAAAAAAGTTTTTTATGACAATGCAATGAATTTCTATTTCAACAAATAGAAAAAAAGGGCATAAGAAGCCACCAGTCATTTAGGTTTACCAAACTCTTCCTTGAATGCGGACTTCACCCGCTTGACCATCTGATCCTTCATGTGAAATGTTGAACTCATTCCCGGCAGGGATATTTGCTTCAACAGCGGAGAGAACCGTTAGCTGAACAACGATTCGCTCCACTGACAGGCATATATGATCCGGATAAAGGATCTATTTTGGGAGTACATGAACTCAAGGAGGGAGGAGATATGGAAGGGGAAAAAACTATTACCAGGCGTCAACTGGGAAAGGACCTAAGGGAGCTTGGTCTGTCACAAGGCCAAACCGTTATGTTGCATGCTTCGATCAAAAGTATCGGTTCCCATATCGAAGGTGGGCCTAAGACCGTGCTTGATGCACTGTTTGATGTGTTAACCGAAAGCGGTACCATAATGATGTTAGTTGGGTGGAAAGACAATCCTTACAACCTTTTTGATGCCGATTTTCAGGAAGATATCGACCAATGGCCCGAAGATAAGCGCCGGAAATTTTACGAGTCAAGCCCCGCTTTTGATCCTTTGCATTCACTTGCAGATATCGGGATAATGGGTACCATGTCGGAGTTTTTTCGGACATACCCCGGCAGCATTCGCAGCCGTCATCCCCTCGGATATTCAGCCGTGGGAAAAATGGCTCACTATGT
>JAKSDL010000424.1 GCA_022360105.1 Pseudomonadota bacterium | reverse complement strand
ACAGGCTGATGATGCTTGAGAATCGTGAAAAAGGAGCTATGCGGGAAAGCTCTTCTCCTTTTTTTGACAAAGCCTTATACCACGCCATTCTTCCGACAACGGAAACAGCTCCGACAATAAAACAGAGGAGAAGATGAGCAATCTGAAAGCCTCCCACCAATCCTATGAGAGGTAAAATCAAAAAAAACTGGATAACGTTCGACCACATGGCAAGAGCCATAGGATCCGATCCCAGCGAAGTTCGCTTGTCCAGAAAATCGATTGTGATATTGGTAAAGATCACAAGAATCAGCAACAGCTCAAATTGGATCATGACAATGGTCTAAGTTTGATGGTTAGTGAGAAAAATTCATACCTTGATACTCGTTTTTTTCCATCTTCGATTTATTTATTTGATGAATTTCACCAAATAACTGCTTCAGAGACTATATAACGAATTATCATTAAAAGTAATTATTTTAAGCATCGGTCTATCACGATTAAGAAGTGTTGTTTCAGAGGTTTACCGAGATTATGTCGGACTACAAAATGAAAGGTTGAAAAAGGAATTTTTTTTTAGGTGAAATTCCCCGTGGCTCCGCAAAAAATTTGATTTAATGGTGCCGGAATAAATGCGGACCCGAAGGCATGAGTCTGCCTAAGGGTAAAAACATCATTTGAATTACCCTGAATGCAAATACCCATACAGAGTAGAAATTTGATAGCAAAGTAATTGAGGCTGAGGTCGGGATAGACAATTAAGACATTGTGGGGTTGGTCTGGTCTATGCGCTATGATGAAGGGCTTATTATAATGATCCGGAAGGTGTCCCGATAGTGATGGGATCTAATCCAATGTTCTTTTGATTTTTTGCTATGCCATGCCAGTAGCTTTTAAAGCACGGTCCAGGTCTGCAATAAGATCGTTTGCCGATTCAATCCCAACAGACAAACGAACCAGGTTATCACTGATCCCGAGTGCGTCCCTTTTGTTCTGTGGTACGGAAGCATGAGTCATAATCGCCGGATGTTCAATCAGACTTTCCACACCACCTAAACTTTCTGCCAGGGTAAAAATCTGGCAATTCTCCAAAAATGTTTTGGCATCGGACAGCTCACCCTTAAGGTAAGCAGACACCATACCGCTAAATCCCTCCATTTGGCGCTTGGCCAGCTCATGCTGGGGGTGACTTTCCAATCCCGGATAGATCACTTTTTCCACAGCTGGGTGTGATTCCAGGAATCCGGCTACTTCCAGTGCATTTTGATTATGCCTCTCCATGCGAATGCCGAGAGTCTTCAAGCCACGATGGGCCAGATAGGCATCAAAAGGACCTGCCACCGCTCCCACTGCATTCTGCAGATACGTCATTTTTTCCTGTAATTCCCGGTTGTCTCCAACCACTACTGCACCGCCAACCATATCTGAATGTCCGTTAATGTATTTTGTAGCGGAGTGCATCACCATGTCGAACCCTAACTCCAAAGGTCTTTGATTAAATGGAGTGGCAAAGGTATTATCCGCAACAGCAATTAACCCCCTGTCTTTAGCCACTTCAGCCACTTTTGAAAGATCGGTAATCTTCAACAAAGGATTTGTCGGAGTTTCCACCCAGATCATCAGCGTGTTGTTGCGTATTTCATTTTCCAATGCATCGATATTGGTCAGATCTATAAAAGAGAACTCCAATCCGGCTGATTTATTTCTAACATTTTCAAACAACCTGTATGTGCCGCCATAAAGGTCATCCATGCAGATCACATGATCTCCCGAATCCAGCAAATCCAATATGGTCGCACTGGCAGCCAGTCCCGATGCAAAGGCAAATCCCATTTTACCGCCTTCAAGACTAGCCAGGCAACGTTCATATGCCATACGGGTAGGGTTTTGAGAGCGCGAATATTCGTACCCCTTGTGCACTCCAGGACTTTGTTGCGCATAGGTCGATGATGTATAGATCGGCATCATCACAGCCCCGGTCGTCGGATCAGGTTCCTGACCGGCATGAATCATCCTGGTATGAAAATCAAATTCATTTTTTACATGATCGCTCATGAAACAACCTTTCTGATGTAATTGATTAAGTCTATTCGGGAAATGATACCAAGAAACTCATCACCATCCATAACAATGGCAACATGATCCTTTTCAAAGATAGGCATTAATTTAGAGGCAGGCTCTTTGTAATTTATTAGTTCAAGAGTGGCCGTCATTGCCTGGTGAACAGGTTCTTCAAATCGTTCCGGCCGGTTGTAGACATGCAACAGAATATCCGATTCGTCGATTATCCCCACCAGTTTTTTACCATCCAGGACCGGCAACTGTGTGTAATCATTATCCTTCATTTGCTGCAGGGCTGAAAAAAGAGTA
This sequence comes from Pseudomonadota bacterium, assembly GCA_022360105.1. The sequence continues at coordinate 31,296 of JAKSDL010000424.1, read as the reverse complement.
TCGGCCGGAGATACAAAGGAGGTTTCTTTTTGATTGTGCCTGTGAAGAATAAGATCTCTCAAGTCCCCAAACCGACGTCTGGTGACAAATCCCTTATCATACATCCAGTCTTCGTTATACATTTTGGAAAGGTATTTGGTTCCGCTGTCCGGAAACAGTGTAACGACTCGTTTGGGAGATTCCTGTTGGCGGCAATATTCAAGTGCCGCTCCCAGGAGTGTACCCGAGGATGATCCAACCATAAGTCCCTCTTTCTGAAGTAGCTCTCTGGCAGCACTGAAGGCAGTTTCATCTGAAATTGTATAAGCGTGGCTTACCAATTCAAGGTTACAAATTTCAGGAACAAAATCCTCACCAATACCTTCCACCAGCCACGAACCAGCCTCTCCTACCTGTCCGGTTTTGATGAAATCGGCAAGCACCGAACCTTCCGGATCTGCCAGAACCATCTCAATCTCAGGATTTTTTTCCTTCATGAATCGACCAATTCCGGTTATGGTTCCGCCCGTTCCTACCCCACAGACTACCGCATCTACCTTTCCCTGCAGTTGATCCCAGATTTCCGGTGCTGTCGTGTTATAATGCGCCGCCACGTTGTCCTGGTTGGAAAACTGGTTCACATAAAATGCATTTTCCATGGAGTCTGCAATGGCCATGGCTTTGTCCTGATAATACTCCGGATCACCTTTTCCCACGTCAGATCTGGTCATTACTACTGTTGCTCCCATGGCTTTTAAATTGAATACCTTTTCCTTACTCATTTTATCCGGCATCACCACCAGCAGCTTGTAACCACGTTGAATAGCCAGTAAGGCCAGACCTAACCCGGTGTTTCCTGCAGTTGCTTCGACAAGAGTGGCGCCGGGTTTGAGCTTTCCCGACTTTTCCGCTCCCAGTACCATACTATAAGCAATGCGATCCTTAATTGAACCACCGGGATTCATGAATTCCAATTTGGCAAAAAGCTGACATTTACCGGTGTTTAGATATCGCAATTCTATCATCGGTGTATTGCCGATCAAATCCAAAACATTTTCAAAAAGCATGGTTTGTCTTCCTAAAAAGATTCAGACTGTTCTTAAAAGCGGATCTTTGTCCTTGACCACCCGTTGCAGTGAAACAAATATGTATCTCGATACAACTATCCTGATACAATTGAACGCTGGTTTCCTATGGCCAATCGTCACCCAGGCTGGTAAATTTCGTTTCGGTCACAACCATTTTCATGACTGCCACGACGTGCCTTTTTTCAATATCCACAATTTGCCTCAAAATATCATCATCATTCATGATTTCCATGAGAGCAGTATAAAATCCAAGGGTAGCCTTTTCAAATTCAAACAACTCAAAGAGTAATTTTTCCCGATGATCACGTTCATAAACAAATTCTTTGCGTCCGTACAGGTCGGTAAATGTCTTGGACAACGACATGGCCAATAAAAAATCATTTTCCTCAGCCGGCAAACCTTCATCCTTGTCAGAGACTTTTTCCAGTAGTTTTTCAAATTGGACTTTATGAACTTCTTCGTCTTTGGAAAGCGTTTTAAACAGATCGGCTAATTCCTGATCTTCCGAACATTGTCGGGAAAGGTAATCATAATATTCACCAAGTTCTGACTCAGTGGCTACTGCAAACTCGACACAGCTTTTCAATGTGATTCTTTTTGACATAACATCTCCGGTTATATGTGATTCAATTCTTCAAGAATGTTTATCGCCAGAAGTATGCCATTTTACGGTTATTGAATTGGCATGAGTTTCATCAATAGATGCATATCAATTATTAAGGGTAAAGAGTATCCGAAACCCATCCTGTTTGTTGTTTTTCAAAGAGTAACCGGTGATGAAGTCGAAATTCCCCGTTTTCCCAGAATTCGAAACGATCCGGCTTCAGGCGATATCCCCCCCAAAACTTCGGAGTTGGAACATCTTCAGGGTATTTTCGCTGGAAGTACAAATATCGCTCTTCCAGCATGGCTCTCTCCTTCAGTGATTCGCTTTGTTTTGATGCCCATGTTCCCCACCGGCTCTCCAAAGGTCTGGTTTGAAAATATTGTTGTGCTTCTGCTGAAGAGACTTTTTCAACCGCTCCTTCAATACGCACCTGTTTTCTCAGGTTATCCCAATAAAACAGCAGAGATGCGTAAGGATTTGTGTCCAGATTTTTCGCTTTTCTGCTTGTTACGTTTGTATAAAACACAAAACCCTTCTGATCCCACTGTTTCAGCAACACTACCCGCGAAGACGGTCTCCCGTCTTCGTCGACCGATGAGAGAACCATTGCTGAGGGTGTATTCACCGGAAGTTTCAGTGCTTCGGCGTACCATTGTTCAAATAGTGATAAGGCTGATTGGTATGTAACTTTTTTCATATTAATAACATCTGCTCCTGAAATTTTTGATTACAATCTTACTCGGTTGCAAAAAACATTCTTAAAATTTCAGAATGATGATATAAAATTTTAAGTTTACTGTTACCGATTTTTTCTCTCCATAAATATCCGGTTACACTTTTCAGACTGTATCTTAATCACTAATTCCGGTCACCATGCGAATAACTTGAAACCTTGGATAAGATAAAGATGTCAGAATTGCTCCGAAAGGGCATTTTGGTGCAAGGCATACCGTTTCTAGTAGTTACCTTGCTTGAACTATCGATACTATTCGTCTGCAAGGAGTGAAATTTGCAGACACGTTTAAACCGTTCAAAAGTAGCGAATGTCATTATTATTTATTAGATAGATGGAATTCAAAGGCCCGGATGACAAGGACATCAGAAATTGCATCACAAATAGAAAATCAGGACGTGGCAGCCGTATTTAGGGCATATCCATCAAAAGCCAGAACCAAACTAATGTTTCTTCGCAGATTGATATTAGATACTGCAGCTTCTATCGACAGTGTAGGAGACATAGAAGAAACGTTGAAATGGGGAGAACCCAGCTATCTGACGTCAAAAACCAAAAGTGGAAGTACCATCAGGATAGACTGGAAAGAATCTCAGCAAAGTCAATACGCTATGTATTTTAAATGTACGGCCAACCTGGTGGAGGCTTTCAGGGAGAAATACCCCGAGACATTCAAATTTGGTGGAAACAGGAGTATTGTTTTTGATTTTGACGACAAGATACCGGTAAACGAGCTGAAAAACTGTATTGCAATGGCTTTAACCTATCACCGAAACAAGAAGCTGGAAAACAATGAAAGATGGCAAATGATAGAAAATCTGCAAAAATAGAGTATTGCCTCAGCAAAAGAAAGCTTGAGCCGGCCTTGTTTCCAAATTACCCGGATTATCGTATCACGCTGCCTAAAGGAGCAGGTACAATCTCTGTTTTAAATTCGTATGCAACATCAAAAGCAGACTAAGACCAAGGTCATTCACAGCTTAAAACAAGCAGATTCCTTACAATGGAATTTATGTGCAAATCCTCAACAACTAAGCAGCCATCAAAAGGAAAGATTTGATCCCTTCGTGACATTTGAGTTTTTGCATGCATTGGAAGAAAGCGATTCTGCAGTCGCTGAAACAGGATGGTTGCCGCATCACTTGCTGGAAACAGATTCACTTGGCAACTATCTTGGAGTCATACCCATGTACCTGAAACACCATTCTATGGGAGAATATGTATTCGATTATGGGTGGGCTGATGCCTTTAACAGGGCAGGAGGAGACTACTATCCAAAACTCCAGATCGCGATTCCTTTTACTCCTGTCACAGGCAGGCGTATCCTGCTAAATTCTGTAACCGGTGATGATGAAGTGGAAACCAGGTTGATAAACAAGACAATCAGTCTGTTGAATAAGTATCAGGCTTCATCGCTGCATTTAACATTTGTCGAGAGGGATACCTGGAAAAAACTGGGCGAAAGGGGATTTCTGCAAAGGATGGATCAACAATTCCATTGGCAAAACAGAGATTATGAATCCTTTCAGGACTTTCTGGCCACGCTTTCTTCCAAAAAACGAAGAAACATACTTAGAGAAAGAAAACAAGCCCTGGAAAACGACATTGTCATTGAACACCTAACGGGCAATTCAATCACTGAAGGGCATTGGGATATTTTTTTTGAGTTCTACCAGGAAACCGGAAGCCGTAAATGGGGTCGTCCATATTTAAATCGTGCCTTTTTCAGCCTGATCGGGCAAACAATGGCTGAACGAATTCTACTGATATTTTGCAAAAGAAATGGAAGGTATGTAGCCGGCGCATTGAATTTTATAGGAAGCGATACATTGTTTGGCAGGTATTGGGGGTGTCTGGAACATCATCCTTGTTTACATTTTGAAGTCTGTTATTACCAGGCCATCGAATATGCTATCATAAACAGGCTATCCTATGTAGAAGCCGGAGCCCAAGGGGAACATAAATTGGCAAGGGGGTACACGCCAAATTTCACCTATAGCGCCCATTGGATTGCAAACCGGAATTTCCGGGAAGCCGTGGAGCATTATCTTGATTCAGAAAGAACAATGGTGCGAGACGATCAATATTTTTTGATGCAACACTCTCCCTATCGCAAAGGTTTATAGAGAAATGGCAATGTTTAACAATAATTCAAGCATCCTTCTCCCTTGCTCTGGAAAATTGCATGTTCATTTTATGTCCACAATATGTAACAATGCGGTGTTGTTAGGCATTTTCAACAATACTTTTTATATTAATCAACATAGCAGACTGATTTTATGACTGATTCTTTTTTATCTCAAAACGCAGAAAATGCAGATGTGGTCACGACTGCATCCGGACTCCAATTCAGAGTGCTCAAGGAGGGTAAGGGAAAGTCTCCTAAAAGTTCAGACACCGTAACTGTGCACTACGAAGGCAGGCTTACAAACGGAAACATCTTTGATAGCAGCTATCAGCGTGGAAAACCAACCCAGTTTAAAGTGAATGCCGTTATTAAAGGGTGGACCGAAGCCTTACTTTCGATGAAAAAAGGCAGCAAGTGGGAAATCTTTATTCCTCCCGAATTGGCCTACGGTAGCAAAGGAGTGCCGGGTGTTATTCCGCCGAACTCGGTTCTGATTTTCAAAGTCGAGCTGATTAAAACAAAGGGCTCTTTGTTTGGATTTTGATAACTGAAGGCTTACATTGTAACCAGGCTGTTAAGCCTGAGGCGTTGCTATGAGATCAAATCTTCATTAGCTTTTCCATGTCTTGCTTTGTTGAAGAGCTAACGACCGATAGCTGTCCCCAATATTCTATCCCAAGTAAAACCTGAGACACTTTTTTACCGGAAGACCATTCGAGAGAAATCGCCAATAGTCGAATTGGTTTTGAAGTTTAGAGAATCAAAACGACCTGTTCGCTTAAAAAAATTGGTATCCACAGCGACAATGACCCTCGTGATTTTTATGGTTTAAGAGATCGATTCCAGTTTGGCACACAAATTTCAATAACAGAAATCAAGTGGTATGACTTTCACTCATATTGCACTTTAACGTAATGCCTGATTGAAAATTTCAATTCAGAATAAGAGGAGGAAAGTATGGAATTCGAATCAATAGAAGATGTTGTAAAATTTGCCATTGAGAAAGAAAGAGAAGCTGCGGATTTTTACCGCACAGCTGGTGATAACGAAGAATTGCAGGTCAATAAAAACGTTTTATACGATTATGCGGAGGAGGAAGAAAAACACGAAAAAATGCTGAAAGAATTTTCGTTCGATAAAGAAGCGATTTCCCAGTACAAGTTCCAGAAGATAGAAGATATCAAACGAGCTGATTACATGATGGAGATGGAATACAAACCGGGCATGAACTACTACGATGTGATGAGAATTGCCATGAAACGTGAGGAAAAAGCTTACAAACTTTATCTGAAGCTTGCAGAATCCGCTGACGAAGAAAATTTGAGCAGCATCTTCTCAATTCTGGCTAATGAAGAGCTAAAGCACAAAGCAGGGTTGGAGAGAATGTACGACGATCATTTGGCAACAACCGGAGATTGATCCGGTCTTACCAAAGACACAAGTGTATCAATCAGCAGATACACTTGTGAACCCCCGCCCCATAGTTCATCACAATTACCATTCCTTCTTTTCAGCTTATACCGGAACAACACAAGAATTCATGTTCATCCTGGTTTTAAGACGCAGTATTTCTACATCGAAATCATTCCATTAAATTGTTTTCCTCTCCTGCAAAAAATTGACTTTTAGATCTGCACGCGACAATGTGGAATAAATCGACTAAATGCTGCAGAGCAATTCACCCCTTAACCTAACCAGTAGAGAGGTCAATGATGATTCAAAGTCCTTCCGATGTTTATTTTATTTCAGTTATGGATAATGAAACTGCTGACATAACAGAGCAAAAGATAAAACTTCTGTATGATGAAACGGGCTTCTCTTCCATCATAAAACCACAAAAAAGTGTCGCAATAAAAACTCATTTTGGGGAAAAGGGAAATCGTACCCATTTAACTGCAGATCAAATCAGACCGATCGTAGAAAAAGTAAAAGAAAGCGGCGGCAAACCGTTTTTAACGGAAACCAGTGTTTTATACAGGGGTAATCGATCCAACGCATTAGACCACATTTTATTGGCTTTCGATCATGGGTTCACATACGAGAATGTTGGAGCACCAATCATTATGTCTGATGGTTTTCTGGGTGTCTGGGAAAGAGAAATCGCCATTAATGGCGATTATTATGAAAAAGTCGGCATTGCAGGAGATGCTATTGCAGCGGAAACCATGCTGATTGTGTCTCATGCGACAGGACATGTATTGTCCGGTTTGGGAGCCGCTTTAAAAAATCTTGGAATGGGTCTTTCCAGTCGGATGGGAAAACTCAGCCAGCATTCGGAAGTGGCACCCAAGGTAGAAGCTTCCCAGTGTGATCTTTGTAAAACATGCATGAAATGGTGCCCGGAAAATTGTATTCTGGAAAACGATGGTACAGCCTTCATTGAGGAGGAAAAGTGCATTGGCTGCGGGGAGTGCATTGCTGTTTGTAAGACCGGTGCTGTTCAATTCTCATGGGATGCCACCAGCGAAAATATGCAGAAAAAAATGGTTGAACATGCTTTCGGTATTCATGTGGAAATGAAAGAAAAACTGGCTTACATGACCTTTCTCACCAATATGACGAAAGACTGCGATTGCATGAAAAGCAAAGAAAAGATGATTCCTGACATCGGAATCCTAGCTTCCTTTGACCCTATTGCCCTCGATATGGCAACACTGGATCTGACTCAACAAAAAAACCAGGAAAACCTCAGTAAATTGGCATTCCCGCAACACGATCCATTGATCCAGATCGACCATGGAGTCAAGTTGGGTATGGGTTCGAAAGAGTATACTTTGAAAGAAATCCGCTAGTAACGTTTGGCGCTAAATGTGGATTTTAAAATGAACGTTTACAATTTGAGTTCGCGCAATACCGCGGAACCCAGTTCTTCCATTGTAAACGGTTTTTTTAGATACTGACCGACACCGAGTTCCAGGGCTTCCTGAACTCGGTCCGTTTCAGAATAGCCGCTGGCGATGATGGCTTTTTGATTTGGGTAAAGATTCAGTATTTTTTGATACGTTTCCAGGCCATCGATTCCGGGATCCATAATCATATCAAGTATCACCAGATCAAATGACTCGTTTTTTATTTTTTCCAGTGCCTCTTCACCACTTGCAGCAGTTGCTACCTGGTAATTAAGCTCTTGAAGTATTTCTTCTATCAAATCCCGCTGGTCGGAAATATCATCAACTACCAAAACGCTTTCACCTTCTCCTGCATAATCCTGTATATCGTTTCTTTGCTGGACATCAGCCAAAAGAGCCGATGAAGCAGGCAGATATAAACTGAACTCAGTGCCTTTGCCCAAATCGCTGGTAACATTGATGTACCCTTCATGATCCTTAACAGTACCCCAGACAACAGTCATACCAAGTCCAGTACCGCTTCGGCCCATTTCTTTTTTGGTATAAAACGGCTCAAAAATCTTTTCCATATCTTGTTCGGAAAGTCCGACGCCCGTATCGCTGACCGTTACCAGCACATATTGTCCGGGAATAATATACTCAAACTCATCAAGCGCTTCATTAACGGAAACGTTTTTAGTACTTATTTTCACTGCACCTTGGTCTCCTATTGCCTCGGCTCCGTTGGAGATAAGATTCATAATTGCTTTGGTCAGGTGGACCGTAGATCCGGAGACATTGCTCAAATCCGAAACTAGTGATGTTTCGATGACAACTTTGGGATGATGGAGTTTGAGCTCCTCAAACTCCGGGCTGACAAGATATTCTCGGATAATATTGTTCAGATTGATAACCTCTTTGGTATCAACGTTTCTTCTGGCCAGAGTCAACAAATCCTGAACAATGGCGGCAGCCTTTAAACCTGATTTTTGAATAGTGGTTATTGGCTTTTTTAAGGGACTGTCTTCGGGCAATTTCATTAAGAGTAATTCAGGATAGCTGACCAATCCGGAGAGGATATTGTTAAGGTCGTGAGCCACGCCTCCTGCTAGTGTTCCCACGGCTTCAAGCTTTTGGGCCTGCTGTAAACGTTTTTCCAGCTTTTTCTGTCCGGAAACGTCTTCTACCATGGCAATATATGTATTCTTTTCGTTTAGAACAAATTGCGTGATAGTGATTCTCACCTGACAAATCGAATGATCTTTTTTTCGCAAGGTTGTTTCGTGGTAAGAAATGGTCGAATCGGATTTTAAACCTTTTTCAATTTGGTTACTTTCATCGATTTTCAATAAAAGCTCTTCCACGGGTTGCTGTTGGAGTTCTCCATTTGAATATCCGAGTATGCTGCGCATGCTTTCATTAGCTTCCAGGATTTTCCCATCTTCTTCTAAAACACAAATTCCAATGGGCGTATTTTCAAACAGGGATCTGAATTTGTATTCCGATTGTTGCCATTCTTCGAGTAAATGCCTGACTTCGGCCTTTTCATATTCCAGACTCTCCACCATGTTGTTGAATGTGGAAGTGAGCCTCCCCAGTTCATTTGTTTCAAACTTCTCCACCTTCTCCAGATTTCCATCAATCACATTTTCGGTCGCTTTAATCAAGCGATTCAAAGGGCGATTGACCAGTTTATGGAAAACAAACACAAGGGTGATAAAAACAGAAACAAACACACTGAAAGTGCTCAGGTATACTATGGTGTTAGCGGTGGTTATGGGTTTTTGATAGTCACTTTCCAGGATATAGCTCACTATAACCCAATCCCAAAATGGGAAAGAACGGGCATGAGCAAGGACAGGCGAATCATTGACGGTTAAGGCCAGAATGATATCTGCTTCACCAAACCCCGGTAACTTCTCAAACTTTCTTTGTTCCGTCGCCTGGGACGAAATCAGAACCTGGCCTTCCTTGTCAAGCACTATGGTTTCAATAGGGGGAAGTTGCCTGCTTAGGGCCTTAATCTCCTCAAGCGCCTGTCTTTGCATCGATTTATTCATCTCCAAATTGTCTTCCAAACGCAAATTCAGGAGATCATTAAAATTGCCTTCGCAAATCCTTAGTCCGAGATCAGAAATTAACCTGAGATTTGAGTTAAACTGTTGTGCGAGAAAGCTGTTCATAGGTGTGGAGAGATATTTAATCAAACCTCCGGAGACAACAATCCCAACAATCATTACAGGAACAAGCATCCAAAAAATAATGCGCTTATGAACCGACAAACGTTCCTTTTCCATTTTCCCCCCTGGTGAGACTAAAAAACAGGCTTTGATGTCTGCATTACCTGAGGCCAGACTATCTTTTTTTTGCCGTTTTGCCATTGAATCAAAATCGGATTGTGCCCTACCTGCTTCCCCTTGGAATCTACTTTGAACCGGCCGATAACTGTAACAGTATCGAGGAAAGAAATATAGTTCTTGATTTTCTCGTTATCGATGGAACCGATTTTGTTAATCGCTTCTTCGTACAACTGGCAAGCCGCAAAAGTCGATCCCGCATGATAAGATGGCATCTTTCCTGCGAATGCCTTGAAATTTTCAATAAATTTATTGGTTCCGGGGAATGGTATTCGTTCATCGGGCTCCCATTGCGAGGGGCCAAACACCCCTTCGGCCATGGAACCCGCTTTTTTATAAAACTCAGGATGGATAGGAGCAATGGTCAAACCAAGGGCGTTAGGTTTAAAGTTGGACTTTGCCATTAATTTTAATGCCAAATAGCATTCGGGAGGATAACAGGAGACTACCAGGCCTTTAGGATTTATTTCTTTTAATTCTTTGATTAAACCAGGTAACTCTTTTTCCGGATTTTCAAAACCTTCCTTAAAGATCACTTCAATTCTAAATCGTTTGGCCCATTTCTCAGCCCCTTCAATTACATCCACGTTAAAAGGAGAATGTTTATCATACAGCAATGCCACAGACCGATAACCTTTGCGGGCCATTAAATCCAGTTGACCGATAAAGTATCGATTGGCAAGTGCATAAACACCAAAAACATGCTTGTAGTTTCTTTCCCAGATGATTTCACCCGAAGCTGCGGCCGCCAGCATAACCCGTTTGTGCTTTTCACTGATTTCCGAAGCTGCCAGTGTTAACGGTGTCCCATAAGGCGAAAACACCAATTCCACTTTATCCTTTTCTATGAGCCTTCTATACATCTTTCTGGCAATTTCCGGATCACTTTTATCATCATAAAAAATCAGTTTTACCGGACGTGCCAGTAAGCCGCCATTTTGATTGATTTCCTTCTGCCACAGTTGAAAGGCCAGGTGGATCATTTCTGATGGCTCCTTGTACCTGCCTGACAAAGAGACAGTTGCACCAATCTTGATCGGCTTGTTATCGGCAGCAAATCCATAATCTAAAAAAAGAATCACCACTCCCATGGCGAATTGTACAATTCGCTTAATATTGACCATCAATCAACTTCCCCTGGCTGTTTGATTAATCGATAGAAGGTTGCCCGTCGGTGAAAGGATAAATGTTGAAAGGATTATAGCAGATTATCAAGGAAGGATAAACATTATTGTAAGTCATGAGTGTACCGGATTGTTTTGGGTTCACCAATGACAACTCCAGGTGAGATTGAATGTCGCTCCTATGGGATTCTTTATGTGCAGGAGTATTAAACCGGCGGTGTTAAGCTGGAGTCGTGCTTAGATGAGTTGTTCTTCCCAGGTTTTTTGAAAATCTTTCAAATAGGAACGACCTATCGGTAACGCTGATTCCTGGAATTTTAGACGTATTTCCCGATTGGTTTTATTCCATTCGGTGATTTTCTGCAGATTGACCAAGTAGCTTTTATGGATCTGTACAAAATCATGTTTTTGCAATTCTGTTACGGCCCATTTCATTGTTTTTTTGATTGTCAGCAGGTTTTCCGGTAACCCCAGATCCTGCGCCACATTGTCAGTGATGAAGATTTTCAAATAATCACGATCTCCTTGAATATAGTTAATTTCATCCGGAGAAAAAAAACGGGTCTTTTTCCCTGAAGCATCAATCCATTGAAGCTCTATAAAGCCTGCAAATTGTTTCTGCTGTGTCAGGCGATTTTCCAGTCTTTTATGCTGAATATCATCCAAGGCCTTTTCCAGGGCTTTGGCCACTCTTTTGGGATCGATTGGTTTTGTTATAAAGTCCGTTGCATCATAATCCCAGGCTTCCAAGGCATACTTTTGATGACCCGTGCAAAAAATGACCGCCGGATTGCATTCCAATTGCTGCAGCATTTGAAATCCATCCATCCCCGGCATCTCAATATCTACAAATACCAGGTCAGGTCTTAATTTGTTTATTCCTTCCAGGCCTTCTCTGCCGTTTCTATATTCCGCAATCACCTCAATGTTTTTGTAAGGCAGCAATTCATCCCTCAGCATACAGATGGAAGCCTCTTCGTCTTCAACAATTATGGATCTGATTGTGTTCATGCTTTCACAGGAAAAATTAGGTTGTAACAGAAATGTATTTACCAATCCCAGCTGATAACCGATAGCCGATCTCCTCTATCTGGTGTTTCCTACCATTTGCAGCTGACTTTGCCAAAGTCTTTATTGGACCTGATTGCTTTATAAAGCTCTATAAGAAGCGAGATCAGCTGGATTATTGATCCGAGTAAGTTGACGAAGGAATCGTTTATCGACAAAATTTGACCATAAATCGACATTCACTTTCAGAAAACATCATATTACTGCATTTTGAAGAAACGACACTCAAAAACCACTCAATTCATGTGAAGCTTTCCATGCCAAAACTCTCCGAATTACTAGCGAAACACAAAAAAGCTCTTTCCTATCTGCTTATTGCTGGTCTGATTGCCATGACCTGCATACTGCTCAATTTCAGTCGCATGGTGAAAGATGCTGAAAACAGATGGCAACGTTTTTTTTACGACGTAAGACAAACTCTTCCTATTCAATTATCTGAGCATCCATATCCAATTTATCTCGTAGAGCTGGATGACAGGTCTCTACCTGCCAACTCCTGTCGTTCGCCAATCAGCAACCAATGGATAACCGGGATACTGGAAGTTATATCCAAACACCAACCGGCTTCCGTCGGATTAAACATCTTATTACAGGAATCCAGCCCGGAAGTTGACAATAAATTGGCCGCAGCAATCGACTCCCTGGGCAACGTTGTATTGTTGGATCACCCGCAACAACCTGTTCCGGAATTGTTCAGATCTGCTGCAAAAAGCTGGGGATCAATGAGTTATAAATCCAACTCAGCAGGAGATGTTCAATACGTTTGCAGCCACCCAAGGAAGAACCATTGCCTCGGTTTGTCAACAACCCAGAGACACAAGTTGTTTTATAAAGAAATTTTGACAGATATGGTCCCCGACTTTGACTATACAACGCTTTCCGAAGACGATGGCTGGTTAAGGCTGTTTTTTCAACACACCTCGGATTCCCTCCGTCAACCACACAGCTCAAAACCTTGGACCACGCTATCGGCTTCGGAATTAACAACCATCCCTAAAAGCGCATTGGCGGAGGATGCTTTGTTTTTGGTCGGAACCAACTTTTCCGGTTTATACCCAACCTATCGGTTGCCGTTGAGCCACTCTTCTGCAGAACCTTCTCTTGATGCCCATCTTCGTGTATCCGATTTGGAGCTGGCCGCTCTTGTTCTGGATATGGTCCTGAACAACACTTTCATTAAGACAGTTCCCTTTTGGGCGACGATTCTGATGCTCCTGCTTTTGATGGCGTGCCTGGCTGCTTTAAGTTGGAACAGCACTTCTTTTATTCATTTCTGGCTGTCGGTCTTGTTTGTCATACTTTGGAACCTGGGTGCGGCCATGGGCTTTGCTGTCTATCTTCTGGAAATTCCCAGCATTTTACCCAGTTTGTCTTTGCTGATTTTTAGCATCTACTGCCTTCGCTATCAGCAAATATCAGCGAAACTGGAAAGCTATGAGCTGAAATACCAATTGGAAAAAGAACGCTTTAACGGACTGGTGGATCGATTTCACTCACACAGTGTTTTCAATGCTCTGGAACACATTCGCTACCTGGTTCGAAAAAAAGATGAAGACGTTGATCGCTATATCCTTGATTATTCCACCCTGCTGCTGGATGATCTTCGACACCATCCGCAGCAATGGTATCCTTTGCGGGAACAGTGGGATTACACAATAAATTATCTTGAGTTGCAGAACCTGAAATTGGGCAATAGAATAGATCTTAACTACAACTTATCTCCAGCTGTGGCAAATCAAACGGAGAATTTTCGACTTCCCTGGAAATTGTTTTTCCCCCTGGCAGAAAATGCCTTCAAATATACAAAAGCTTTGATTGATTCTGAGAAATCCACGCTTCCATTCATTCGAATTGAAATGACGATTGAGGACTCCACAGCACGGTTTTCCATTTCAAATTCATTCTCGGAAATTCAAACTGTACCAGGCAGTAAACAAGGGATTGCAAATCTGAAAAAACGATTATCACTACTGCTGCCCGGTAAAAACTGGAGACTTGAGCAACAGGAAACCGATTTCGAATGGCGTTCCATTCTTGAAGTACCGTTAGAACAAGATCGTAGAGATATTGCTTAAAGTGTGTTAGCCATGACTTTTACTTCGTTTTTAAAATTCTCGTTTCTTGTCATTCCGATTTGTTTGCTTTTCAATCAAAAATCAAATGCGGAGAATCGCTTAAAACTCACGGAATTGTACCGATATGGAGAAGTGAGAAGGGGTGAGAATGATGTCACAATCGGCAAAAGAAGTGGAGTGTTTTTAAAGGTTCTTCAACAGAATGAAACCAGCTGCCTGTTTCTGGATACACCCGGTACTTACCGGCTAAATGAGCTTAAAAATCCGGATTTTCTTGCCAACTCCAAATCCGGATTTTTTGCCTGCAATTTAAAAGCGCTGGCTTTGAGGCTCAAGACTCCGGCTCAGATGATCGCAGCCCCTCAACCACGAGGACCAATCACCACGACAGATCAGGCAAATCAATATTTCGAAAAAATTTGGGAAAAGGTAGCGCTTAACCGCGGGGAAACCATTCCTGCTGAAAACCTGGTTGCATCTGCCATCTGGTATTCTCAAGACAGCAATCCTGCCCGATCTGCCTATTTGTTGGAAAAAGCGTATAAGCAGACCAACAACTCCTGGCTTCTGGAATTACATCATGAAGCATACGCCTCTGCTTCTCCAAAACAGATCGAGCAGGAATTAGACAACACCCGGAACCGCATAGAATCCGCCTATTCACCGGAAAGCAATCTTGCTTTACTGATTGGTGTGCAAAATTATAAAACCGCTTCCGGCTGGAAAAGCTTGAATACTCCGCTTAACGACATAAACGAAATCAAAAGTATTCTGGTTGAGGACTACTCTTTTAAGCGAGAAAATGTTTATTTGCTGCCGGATGCAACTTATCAGCAAATGCTGGATGCTATTGGTGTCATAAAAAAGAAGACCTCAGACAGAACAAACCTGCTGATCTATTATGCCGGTCACGGTTGGGTGGACGAAGATGGCGAGTATTTCTGGATTCCGAGCGATGGGGAACAATCACCCAAAACATGGATTTACACCGATTTCATTCTTAATAAAATTAAAGCTTTGAATTCGCTCCACACCCTGTTTATTGTCGATTCCTGTTTTGGCGGAGCTTTAAACAACCATACGCAAAGAGGAGTTGCTGAAGAAGGAATGAGACAGCTTTATGAGAAACGAAGCCGTCAATTGATTACCGCCGGTGGCCTGGAACCTGTCGCTGATGGTGGTGGAGGGGAAAATTCGGTGTTCGCCGGTGTGTTTATCGATATTTTACGCAATCAACCCAAAAACACCCCCTTGAGTGTCGACGAATTGTTTGCCAGTTTGCAACCCTCTGTTGTTAAACTCTCCAATCAAACGCCCACTTACGATAGATTGCCTGACAGCCGTGATGAATGGGGGCAGTTTTATTTTGTTAAAAAACGTGATTCTTTAAAAACGGCAACAGAAAGACTGCCCGTTGTGTCTCAACCGGAGGATGTAACCAGTCTGCCTGCAGAGCTAATGAACGATTTTAACCTGACCAAACCGGCCGAAGCCGGCAATGGTGTCGCTGATCTGAATTTGTTTGCAGAAGAGATAGTGGCAGATCTGGATGATATCCTGGATAACCAGCGTATTTCACATTTAGGAGCATCTATTTCCTTTAAAACCTCCTACAAAAACAATCCTCTGTTACTCCAGCTTTCATACGCTGCAGGCAAAAAAGAGCAGAAAGAAACCATAGACTACCAAAATCAGGAATATAAGCTGGACCAAAGCATTGAAGCACTAAATTTCAAACTGGGACTGCGCAGGGTAATTCAAGATAATCAGGGTTTGAAATACAGTGAATCCGGTGTTTATTATAATTGGAAACGTTTTAGAGTGGAGTGGGATACTAGTGATGTCCCTGGTAAAAGAAGCGGGACTGAATATGTAAATGTCGGTTATCACATGTTGAATTTGGAATTCTTCCAGGGGTGGCAGATAAATGATTTTCTTGACGCCGGATTTAATTACGATGTCAGCCTGGGAATTGTAAGTCTTTCAGGAAGCACTGCAGTCGCCAGAACGGAAAGGTTCAACACAGACAGTTCAAATTTCATAGCCGGAGCCGGATTCCACCCTGAAATCCGATTTCGCTTTCCAGTCGTTCATTTAGAGCTGCAATTGGGGGCCGGTACCGAATATCTGTGGCAACCGGTCGATGACCAAGGGAATGCACAATCAGGAGACAACACTATCAATTCCTCGCTCCTGACTTCCAATTTGTACGCAATCTTTAGCATTGAGTTTTAAGCTTCATCATTCGACAAATTCTATCTCTCTCATATTCAAATACCTGGATCGATTAAAGGAAGGATTTTATTGTTGGTGAGTTTTGCAGGAATGATAAAAGATTGGGAGGGAAGTTTCCGAAAGATCCAGTCCCATGGCTGGACTGGATCTTGAGAAATAGAAAAAATTAATATCCCTTGTAATCCAGAATTTCCCTGAATTTCTCCGGATTATTGTCAAAATCTTTGATGGCTGCCTTTTTATCAGCATCAGGTATCAATACCGATCCTGGTAGCGAGTTAAATTTTAGATATTTTAAATCGGCAAAATTAATATCACCGGGTGCGATTGCCTCCGTTGTAGTAAAAGTTGTAAAGGCCATGGGCGGGGTTCTGACAGAATGTCGCAAATAGTATGTTTTACCTGCTTTGAAATCAAATCGTACGGTTGATATGGGTGCTGCCTGCATCGGTGCAATAGCGTATGAAAAAACGTAATGCCGGCCAGGATCAACCAGCTTCACAAAATAACTGTACCAGGTGGTTTGACCGATGAAATCATCATCCAGAAAAACATTCACATCTGCACCGGACCCATAAGCCATAACTGATGTCTGCTCCCTGGTCACCACAAGTGTAGCCTTGGAATTGTTGGGCACAATACCGGGAGGATTTTCATTTAGAACCATATGGGCAGGTATATGAGTCCCACAGGCTCCAAGTATCAAAACAAAAAGTGTGGAAAAAACCAGCAGTGACTTTTTCATTTTCAGACTCCTTCATAGTTAGTGCCTGAACGAAAGCCGATTTAACCCATACCAATAAAAGCTTTAAAAACAGCTTGGTACTTCGAAGTACAGTGCTTTCAGCATTCAGCGATCAGCTCTCAACCGGTTTTTGCTTATATATTGTGATGTTTTAAGCTGAACGCTGACGGCTGACAGCACGTTAATCTTCAAGCTGAATTTTGGCATCTGACACAAGGCTGGATAAGGGTTTAGCGATTTTCCGCTTAGGCACTGATTAGCAATCTAATCTTCAAAAAATATTTAAAGAAAATAGCACCATAACTCTATTTTTAATTTTTGATTACCTGGCTTTGGAACGTAACAACTGCATGCATTTTAAGAAAGTGCCTGTCAAAGTGTCAATTTTTCTTAAACTTAAAAGCTTAGCGATTTAGAGCTTTTTTTCTTTTTAAATCCAAGCACTGGCATAGCCGGTTGTGAATGAGTATGGTCATTCAAGATGATTTATCCATTCCACAATTTTTTTTATAACCGGCTGGGGATGCTTGATCCAATTAAAGTGATGGAGGGTTTCGGGGGGTGCATCTTTTTCGGTGAGGTGAAAAACAGTCTTCTGAGCATTGGTAAGTTTCTGATAGAGATGTTGAAGCGCTTTTGGAGGCGCATACCAGTCTCCTTCCAGGGATATTGCCAAAACGGGTATCTGGGGCGTTGAAAATTGATTTTCAAAATCCGGCGGTGAAGCCATGGGCGTGAGGCTTCCGAATAAAGCCATATTTGCCCAATCTCGAATAATGTTTTTTGCTTCAGTCCCGCCAAATCCAATCCTGCGACCGGGAAAATAACCAAGGAGAAGGGCAATTAATCTGGCAAGCTGGGTGCTGAACAAAATTTTCAGGTTGGACGGAAAAGACCAGTTTTTATAATAAACGGTGCCACTGGCAACCAGAATCACTCCGTTTATGCTTTCCGGAGCCAAGGCTGAATACATAACAGACAACTGGCCTCCAAGACTGTGACCCAGAAGAAACAATTTACGGTCAGGATAAATCTTGCGTAATTGCCCCACAATAGCTGTCAAATCCTTTGCTACCAAATGCCAGTATCCGAAATTAATCTTTCCCGAAGCTCTGAAAGAGCTGGAACCAAGCCCTCGCAAATCTGCTATCAGGGCTGTACATCCTTCTTGACTCAGTATTTCTCCCAATACATGATAATGCTTTCCAGGCACCCCCATGGCGGGTAAACATACAATCAAGGGATTTGTTGTATTTTGTAAGTCACCAAAAACGGTTAATTGGAAGGAGTGGGCGTCATCCGTTGTAATGTCTATTTTTTCTTTGTATTGATCATCCATGATAGCCACGACAAGAGGCTTGATTGCGGTTCTGGCGGACTATAAGCTCGTGAACCGGTTAACCTTACCTGGTTTGAATTATTGGTCATAAAAGATTTCCTTTTGGACAGCATAGATGTCCGGATTTACCAAGGTCAAGGTAAAACGATGCATAGTTTGTTTCAATTCCATGGCTTTGTCTGCCAGCTGATGAGACAGGTCAGCTGTTTGTTGTCGTAGTCTCATAAATGATACCCAGACCAAGGATTGCCAGACATAAAATAAAACAGCCGATAAAAAAACCGGTTATTTTGATCGGTTGCGCTTCAAATTTAACACCGTTCAGTTCCGCTACATAAAAGGCAACCACCGTACTCACAGACAAAATACCCCAAAAAAGGCCGTATTTTTTGCCAGTCAGTATAATCCCGAGAAGTACTACCAATCCAAACCAGGAACCGACGTTGGAAGAGAGTCCGCCAAAACTAAAGGTCAAAAAAGTGATTAAAAAGTAGAGTAATGCCGTCACGGAATTGCAAAGAAATGCCAATGATCCCCAAAACTTAAAAACAATAAATGAAACCAGCATCAAGAAAACAGCCAGCAGAATCATTGTTCCATTGGTGGTATGACCGACCGAAAACTGCCTGAGCGCGTTTAGTGCTGCTATCAATGTCATACAAATCGCGACCCCAAAAACAAACTTGGTTTTAGCAACATAAGCTTTGTTAGATTCCTGTCCTTGGGGAACCAGCCAGTCAACCAGACTTGAAGAGTCCATTTTCACTTCCTCTATTAATAGATTATTTGTTTTTTACGATGTTTCTTTCGGTATAGCAGGAAATAGTAAAGAATAAAGCCAAACGAGATTCTGACTCGGCGTACCATCAACAGTCTTATTGCTGCATTTAAAGCTCAAAGTTCATTGAGGTGTATTAAAAATAGTTTCATCGGCAAATTTACTTGGTTTTCTTTTTATTTGGTAAATTGTGATGAAACGCTGTATAATGTTGTTCATTAATAGCTGAGTTTCAATTCAGTAAGAAAATTTCGGAGCATTAGCGAACGGTCCTCCAACCAAAACAGTGAAGATTGAAAGGTACGACTACAGGTTAACAATGATCATGAATCCAAAACCGGATTCTTAAATAATTTGGAGAGCATAAATGGGAAAGCAGGAAATCCTCCTGGAAACAGGTACCAATGAATTCGAAATGCTTGAATTTTTTATCGACATCCATTCGGAAAGGGAGAATAAAAAAGAGAACAACTTCTTCGGAATGAATGTAGCCAAAGTAATGGAGGTCATCGAATCTCCCAATCTTGAACAGAAAGACTATGCGGTTAATCCTTGTTTTTTGGGAACCATTCCACTGCGAAACATTGTTCTGCCGGTAATAGATCTAAGCGTGTGGTTAGGAATGGAGCGCGTCAAAAGAGAGCATGAAAATATCATCGTCACCCAGTTCAGTAATTCCACGCAAGGATTTCTGGTTTCAGGTGTTGTAGAGATTCACCGACTCAATTGGCAGCAGTTAATTCCACCAGGTAAAGTTATTAGACAAATGGATACCAAATCAATTATCGGCATGGTGGATAAAGAGGATTACTTCATCCAGCTTCTGGATCTGGAGCATATCATTTCCACATTAGATCCGAAATCAGCTGAGGAATTATGGTCCACCTCGATCAAGGCCGACAAGGAATACAAAGCATTGGTCGCAGATGATTCACCTACCATCAGAAAAATTCTCGATAAACACCTCACCCAGGCAAATTTCCAAGTAACTGTCGTGAACAACGGTGAAGAAGCTATGAATTTTCTGATTGAGATGAAATCCCGGATCAGTGAGGACGAGACTATCAGTGAAATACTGGACATCGTCATCTGCGATATCGAAATGCCCTTGATGGATGGTTTCACCGTAACCAAAAACATTAAAGAAGATCCAGTTCTGGAAACGCTGCCAGTGATACTCTATTCGTCTATTATTACAGATGAACTCAGGCACAAGGGAGAATCTGTCGGGGCAGATAGCCAGGTCTCAAAACCTGACCTGGATAAAATGGCCGAAATGGCCATTAAACTTATTAAAGAGCGATCAGTCTAAAAACAGTTGCATAGCGGAAACACATATGAGCCATCGGGATGACAAGGAAATACTTTCAATATTTGTTGCCGAGGTCAAGGACCACCTTGAAGAGATCGAGCACGGTATCTTATTGCTTGAAAGCAATGTGAAACTTAATGATCCCGACCTGGTGCATAAAATGTTTCGTGCAGCTCACTCAATCAAGGCCGGGGCAAACTTGATGGCATTTAAAAACATCGAGGCTGTGGCCCACCATTTGGAAGAAATTTTACACAAAGTAAGATACGGACAGTACCAACTTGCAGGAGATGATGTATCACATTTTCTGATCGGCATCGATAAGTTGAATGAACTAATTGATAACATACATTACTGTGATCTGGTTAACATTAACCCTCTGCTAAACCTGCTAAACTCTATCGCCAAGTAAATCATATGCAAGCTGCGGAAAAAATATTGATTGTGGATGATGAACAAACAAATTTGGATATTATCGCCGGTATTCTTGAAGACGATTATAACTTGGAGACTGCCTTAGACGGTGAAAGCGGATTTAAAAAGGCAAAATCATTTAAACCGGGTATCGTGCTTTTAGACATTATGATGCCTGGTCTGGATGGCTATGAAGTGTGTAAAAAAATCAGAAAAGAACCGGATTTATCAGGAGCCAAAATTATATTAATTTCGGCTAAACACCAACTTGAAGACAGGTTGGTAGGCTATGAAGCAGGAGCGGACGATTATATCACAAAGCCTTTTAACCAGGCCGAATTTTTAGCCAAAACAAAGGTTTTCTCGCGATTAAATGAAGAAGAAAGAAAAAGCAAACAGTTGAATCGATTGCTCTTATCTCGGCAGCAAGATATCCCGAATGTCCTTTGGGAATGCGATCTGAGTTTAAATTTTACCTTTATCGATGAAAATATCTCTCCTCTGCTTGGTTTTGAGGCAGAAGAGATGCTTGGTCAGCCCATGTCCAAACTGATATTTAAAGACAAAAAGGAATTTGAGTCCACCTTAAAAGCCAAGCTGTCTTCAACAAATCCAAGTATTCGTGGAGTGCCATTCCTGTTTAAAAACAGAGAACAAAAAGAAGTGAATCTGCAGATTTTTGCTGATGCGGTTTTTGATGAGAATAACAAGATCATCGGTATGGGTGGTATGTTTCGGGACATGGGTGCATTCAACAGTTTATTGGAAATTGAATCGTCCCAAGAACAACAACTATCTATCCAAGTGGATTCCAAGTTTGAATTTAGTTTTTCAAATGAATTTACTGCGCAACAATTCCCGAACGTATTAGGCCAAAAAAAATCAGATCCTATCAAAAACATCCTGGATGACAGCAATGTGGAGAATTTGCTGCAATTTGCGTTCGACCAAAACGAAGATGTACCTTTTCCCGTTGAGCTGACTCTGCCGGGAGAGAATGAGGATAAACATCTATTTACTGTTGAGTTGAAATTCCAAAAGGAAAAAAACCTGTTGGAAGGTATTTTAAATCCAACCAGCGCCCAAGGGAAATTAGACGTTGTTTCACATCGCATTGAAAACCAATCCCAAATCATAAAGACCCAGGAAGAATCCTTGAAAAATGCCATCATCATGGATGATGAAACCAGGCAGCATATCACTCAAGATGCTCATAACCTGGCTGGCGAGATTCTAACCTTGACAAAATCCCTTGATAATTTTTCCTTTCCGGATGACGGAATTTTTGACTTTGAGGAGTTTTTCGAATTCGTTTCTCGTAAAAACCTTCAAGTTTATACGGAAAACCTGAGGTTGTTGGGTAACAAGATTCATGGGTTAAAAGGGAGTTGCGGTTTTTTAATGGAATCCGCCAAAACCCTTTGCCACCAGATGGAAGAGATTACAAGACCCCTGGCAGATTTTGAACTGCTCTTGACCCACTCCCTTTCAAGTCTCCTAAAACAGTTTATATTTAAAATCGAAGAGATGCTGGAAAACCTGGATTCCGGGAAAGAAGATGAATTAGAGATTATTTCCTGGCTAAACCGCATCGAGAAATCCCTGGCAGACAGTCAGTCATTCATTAGCGGATGTGAAAAAAAGGTACGCGATTTAATCAAAGAGAGGAGTGTTGACAACGGCGAAATCAGGACCCGTAAACGAGAAGAATATCTTTCCGTTTCGCTGGATGGTTACGAGTCCCTCGCCGAAAAAGTAAAAGACCTTTATTACTCCCTAACCGAATCGTTAAATGAAGAACAGCTCGTTCAGTCCGGGTCGTTGTTCAACCAGTTTTTAAGTACTCACCAGGAAATCAAAAAAGTACCACTGGTATTAACCCGCTATGAACGCCTGGTTCCCAAATTAGCAAAGGATTATGACAAAGATGCCGATTTCCAATTCATAGATAACGGGGTGAAAGCGGACAGGGAATTCTGGGATTCCGTGCATGAACTATTAAACCACATGCTCAAAAATGCTGTTATTCACGGCATAGAACCAGCGGAAATACGTAACAAACTGGGAAAAAATCCTTCCGGAAAGGTGACGGTGGAACTTAAAGAAGATGCGTTACATATATTATTAACCGTATCAGATGACGGCAAGGGACTGGATGCCGGCGAAATAGCTAAAAAAGCACAAGACAGCGGTCTTTATACCGCCGACCAGCTTGATACCATGAGTGAATCTGACTTGTTTGATCTCCTGTTTCTGACCGGATTTTCCACGGTCGAAAATCTGGATGACAATGCAGGCAGAGGAGTGGGAATGAACGCTGTAAAAGAGGTGATGTTGCAGCAACAAGGAGAATGCACCATCAGCAGCAAGCCGGGAGAAGGATGCCGGTGGCATTTTTCCTTCCTGAAAAGCAATGTTTCCCTTGCCTGCATCATTGTGGCGGTGAGTGATGTCCGCCTGGCCATCCCGGAAGATTACGTCGATACTTTTATCGATTATGGCGATGACAGCAAAAAAACGGTGAAACAAGCCCCCATGTACAAATACGATGGCAAACTGATTCCTCTGGTCAATGAAGAGACTTTATTTGAAAGCAAGGATCTGTTGCTGGATAAAAAAAACAGAAGTGTAGTGGTTCTGAAAAACACCAGTGAGAAAAAAGGCCTGATTATCAACCGCATTATTCACCATGCAGTACAACCCATTTTACCCTTACCGAAGGTCTATCGAAACGTCCCGATTTATCAGGGAATAACCATCTATAACAACGAGCCTGTCCCCGTTGTCAACATCGAAAAACTCTTCTAAACAGAGCGATGTAGAACCACACTTGTATCATCCATGTAACTCCGGCAGCATCAAAGCATCCCATCTTGTTCTTCTATCGTTTCTCAATCGTTTTTTCCAGATCAAACTCTATTGTTCGAATTGACAGCCCTTGCACCACTGTTACAAAAACGAATTTGTCGCGAAGCTTGAGTCATTGAAGTATCTGTGATATACAGTTTTTGTCTGCAAATAGGGAGTTAACATTGTGAATGAAGGAGATATTATGAGTGAATTTAAATTCCATGCACCGGATTCCGACAGAAACAACGCCTGGATTAAAACGCTCGATCAGTACCGGGAGATGTACGATCGTTCCGTCAAAGACCCCGAGGGGTTCTGGACAGAGATGGCAGAGATGTTTCATTGGGAAAAGAAATGGGATACCGTGCGAAGCTACAATTACGCAGTGTCTAAAGGTCCCATCAAGATCGAATGGTTCAAAGGAGCACAAACCAATATCACTTATAACTGCCTGGATCGACATTTGGAAAAACGTGGTGATCAGACAGCTATTATCTGGGAAGGCAATGAGCCTGGTGAAGATAAAACCATTACATATAAAGAATTGCATGCCGAGGTTTGCAAATTTGCCAACGTCTTGAAGTCCAGCAATGTCAAGAAAGGCGACAGGGTTGCCATCTATATGCCGATGGTTCCTGAACTTGCTATTGCCATGATGGCAGTAACCAGAATTGGGGCGATTCATAGCATTGTCTTTGGAGGTTTCTCTGCCGAAGCACTGGCAGACAGGATCCTTGATTCGGAATGTAAAGTTCTCATCACTTCCGATGGAGTGATGCGAGGAGCCAAAGCCGTTCCTCTGAAAGATGGTGCAGACAAAGCCATGGAAATTTGCGAGTCCAACAACCATCAGGTAAATCACTGCTTTGTTGTAAAACGCACCGGTTCCGATGTTGCAATGAAATCAGGTCGTGATGTCTGGTGGCACGATGCTGTTGAGGACGCATCGGCCGATTGTCCGGTAGTCTGGATGGATGCGGAAGATCCTCTTTTTATTCTTTATACATCAGGCTCTACGGGAAAACCAAAAGGGGTGCAACATAACGTGGGTGGCTACATGGTATATACCGGCACTACTTTTCGTTATATTTTTGATTATCACGATGGGGACATTTACTGGTGCACCGCTGACATTGGCTGGGTAACCGGACACAGCTATATTGTTTATGGACCTCTTTCACAAGGTGCCGTGACCATGATGTTCGAAGGAGTTCCCAATTATCCGGACCCGGGAAGATTCTGGGAAATTGTCGACAAATGGAAAATCAATCAATTTTACACAGCGCCAACAGCCATCCGCGCTTTGATGGCACAGGGAGAACAATGGGTTAACAAGCACGATCTTTCCAGTCTAAGACTGCTTGGCACAGTAGGTGAGCCCATCAATCCAGAAGCCTGGATGTGGTATTTTAAACATGTCGGCAAAGAAAAATGTCCCATTGTCGACACCTGGTGGCAAACGGAAACAGGTGGAGTATTAATCACTCCCTTGCCCTACGCTATCGATCAGAAACCAGGCTCTGCTTCGTTGCCGTTTTTTGGGATTAAGCCTGCCATAATCGATGACCAGGGCAATCTGCAGGAAGGCTCAGCCAGTGGATTACTGGTAATGAAAGAGCCCTGGCCGGGCCAAATGAGAACGGTTTATGGTGATCATAAACGGTTTGAAGAAACCTATTTTCAACTGTACGACGGATATTACTTCTCCGGAGACGGATGCAGACGGGATGAAGACGGCTACTACTGGATTACCGGACGTGTGGATGATGTTATCAATGTATCGGGGCACCGGATGGGGACTGCCGAAGTCGAAAGTGCCCTGGTGAGTCACCCCCATGTTGCCGAAGCAGCTGTTATTGGCTATCCACATGATATCAAGGGAGAAGGAATTTATGCTTATGTAACCCTGAATGTGGGTACTGCAGAGAGTCAGGAGCTAATCAACGATCTGAAAGGACATGTTCGTAAAGAGATTGGACCAATCGCCACTCCGGATATCATCAATTTCTCACCCGCCTTGCCAAAAACCCGATCCGGTAAGATCATGCGTCGTATTCTCAGGAAGATCGCTTCCAATGAATTCGAAAATATTGGAGATACGTCAACCCTGGCAGATCCTGGTGTTGTTCAATCCATTATTGCCAAACATACCGACCTTACCAAATAAACACCGTCACCTTTAAACAAACAGGGGCACTGCAAGCATTTCCGGGTAGTGCCTCTTAACATCGATAGCTTCAATCTTACCGGACAATTGGGACCATGCCTGATCCAATAACACATTTGAGCCTGGGATTTTTTGTAGCCAGACGCTTTTTTCGAGATCACAAAATACTTTTTCTCTGTTCCTGTATGGTTCCGGACATTGATGGTTTGGTTGGTCTTCTCTATATCTTTTTCTTTCTGCCTGATGGGACATCAAGGGAGGAAATGGGAAGAGTATTTGAACTGTTTCATCCTTCCCTTCCCGCATCGCTATTTTTTTTACCTGTTTTTGTTTTATTTGTGATTTGGGCGTTTCGGCTTGTTAATAAAAAAATCGTTCCGGTGTCTTTTAAAAAAGCTTATCTACTGGTCTTAACAGCTATTTCCCTGCACCTGGGTTTGGATTTGATGATGACGGGCAATCGTCCGTTCTGGCCGCTGTCAATTGAAGCAGGGTTAGGTATCATTCCCTATTCAATCTGGGGACAACTGGTACCAATGGGTTTGGGTATCGTTTTGGTTGTGACGGATCTGGTGTGGGAGAAAATGAGAAACAAAAAGTAACGATCAAGCCTTCGCAAAACTAACTTTTACGATTGTGCCATGTTCATCTTTATGTTCTCTTTCCGATTTTGAACTCACGGATATTTTGGCTTCGTACAAATCTATAAACTTTTTAATCAGCAACATACCATAACCAGTGCCTTTTTCGCCTGATGTCCCTTTTCTGCTGGTTGCTCGCGTCACCACGAATAAATCTTCCAATAGTGCATCCGACATACCCATTCCATAATCCTTGATCTCCAGTACAACTCGATCATCTTTTTCAAAGCTGGATACCTCAAGAGTGCTGTCTTCATAAGAAAACTTTATGGCGTTGGTCAGCAGATTGTTAACAACGGAATTAATCAAGGAAGTTTCTTCAGCCAGAATTATATGTGTATTGGAAACATTGACTTGAGGAATAATATTTTTTTCTTTGAGGCTGTGCTGCATCATGGCCAGCGCTTTTTCTATGGCGTCATGCAGCGTGATCGGACTCAGTTCAAATGTCTCGTTCAAATCGTCCAGCTTACGAAGAGTTCGAACCAGCTCTATTAAATCAATCGCATTGTTCAACGACTTTGAGATATCCGGTTCAAAGGTATCAAACAAATGGCGATTATCCCTGATTAGTTCCAGCGAACCAATGGCATAACTTATCGGAGTCATGAAGTCATGACAAAGTATTTGAAACAACTCGGCCAGTTCCTTGTTCTTTTGGGCAATGATCTCCCGACTTTCTTTTAACTTCAGGTGATTTTCAATTCTGGTTTTTAATTCTGCGGGATGGTATGGCTTAGTCACATAATCTACTGCACCGAGATCAAATCCTTTTACGATGGATTCTGATTCTTCCAATGCCGTAAGAAATATAATTGGAATTTCGGCGAGCTGGGGGTCTATTTTGAATTGCCCGCAGACCTCAAATCCGTCCATGTCCGGCATCATAATATCCAGCAAAACCAGGTCAGGATGTTCGAGTTTGGCTGTTTCCAAAGCCTCAGATCCATTGGTGACAAAAGATATCTCGTAGTATGGCTTTAGGATTTCGATTAAAATTTTTATATTGCCGATGATATCGTCGACAATAAGAATCCTGCGTTTTATTTTTTTTTCTTCCATGTATGCTTTCAGTCGGCTGAATCAATTCCGATCAATTGACCACTCGGTTTTTTGAATCAGGAACCTAGCAAAAAGCGCACCCTTGCTTTAATAAACGACAAAAGCCCCGACAAGCTCCTCAAGAAAAGTCAAATTTTTCGATACTCTTTTCCTCTATCACAAAAATGATCGTCTGAAAATTCTAATCCAGATTATGACCATACGAAAATTTTACATCTTTTTAACTTTTATATGACATATATCTAACTCTTGTTTTGCAACTATCGTACTTTTACTTTACATCTATTTGAATGACTGGTTGTTTTTTGGTTTGGATTGTGGCTGCCTTAACCTGATCAAACAAAACAGCAATCAATTAAGGGAGGAGATCGGTCACCGATGAGAGAGCCCACAATTCAATGCCAGTTAATTTGAACTTCAAATCAATTCGGGGCATTAAGCTTTTCGGAATAAATTCAAGCAGTTTATTCCCACTAAATATTCAGGTTGGTAAATGGAAAATACGAAAATACTTCAATTTCAAGCCAATAAAGATGTTTTTATTACAATTCTACGTATTGTTTTGATTTTGCTGACGCTCTACGCGTTCCTGGTAAGTATCGGCCTTATGGGGGCCGGATTCAAAGTATTCGGAAAGAGTTTCGCAAAAGCATTGATTGAGACAACCAATAATCCGTTTGTTGGTTTGTTTGTAGGAGTCTTGGCGACAGCCCTGATTCAAAGTTCAAGTACGACAACGTCAATGGTAGTTGCATTTGTTGCATCGGGCGCTATTAGCGTTCCAAACGCCATCCCAATTATTATGGGTGCAAACGTTGGCACCGCTGTTACCTCAACCTTCGTTTCATTGGGACATGTTACCAGAATAAATGAATTTAAAAGGGCCTTTGCCGCAGGTATCGTCCATGATATGTTTAACCTGTTGGCTGTGATGGTTATCTTGCCAATTGAATTGGCAACTGGATTTCTGGCCAAATCAGCATACTATTTATCTGATCTTTTAGCAGGTTCATCAAGCGGTGTAGAATTCAAGAGCCCATTAAAACTCATTACAAAACCGGTTTACAATGGCATCGTCCAGTCCGTTGTCTCCTTTGACTTGAACAAAATAGCAACTGGTATCATCGTTGTGGCAATGGGAATTGTATTGCTGATTATCAGCCTGTATTTACTCTCTAAATTACTGAAGTTGCTGGTAATGGATAAACTAAGAGCCTTTTTTCAGGAATCATACTATAGCAATAGTATTGTTGCGATGATAATCGGAATAACGTTCACAGCAATTGTGCAATCCAGCTCGGTAACGACTTCTCTGATGATACCGTTGGCAGCTGCGGGAATAATGAGGTTGGACCAGGTTTTTCCAGTAGCACTGGGAGCAAATGTTGGAACAACTGTAACGGCACTTCTTGCTTCATTGGCAACCGGCAGCCCGGCCGCCTTGACAATAGCCTTGGTTCATTTGTTGTTTAACCTTAGTGGGATTTTGGCATTTTATCCCCTACCAATGATGAGAAAAATTCCCATCAAATGTGCTGATCTCTTATCACAAATGGCCACCAGAAACCGGTTGTTTGCTCTTGTTTTTGTGCTCGTTGTCTATTTCATGATCCCCGGATTGGCAGTTTTAGTAACTTAATATCAAGGACTCAATATGTTTGAAAGATTAGCCAGACTCTGGAAAGGAGATGCTCCTTTGGCAGATGAATATAAGCTCTTTGTACAGATGCTGAACAAAGCCCGTGAGCTGTATTTGATGATTTTACACGTGATCAATACCGGTGACGGTCTGGATGAGATAGAAAAATCGGTTTATGACACAGACATCGAAATCAACAAAATGGAACGGAGAATACGTAAAGCCCTGGTAACCCATCTGGCGGCGAATCCTGGACAACAAACCGCAGGAGCGCTTGTGCTGATGAGTGTGGTGAAAGATGCGGAACGCTTGGGTGATTTTTGCAAAAACCTGTATGAGGCGGCATCCTTCTGGTGTTTATCCTGCGCAGAAATGGAATACGCGGAACGTATTACCGATTTTAAAAACTATGTCAGCACTGTTTTTGATGCAACCATTAAAGCCTTTGAAACTGAGGATGATGTTCTTGCGGCTGAAATCATTCAAGATGAAGTAAAATGGAATAAACGCTTTGATGCTTTTATAGGTGAGATTGCCGGTTCGAACCTGAAAACCAGGGAAGCGGTTTGCACCGTGCTCATGGTTCGAACGCTAAAGAGATTGCAGGCCCATCTATCCAATATTGCCTCTTCAGTAGTACTGCCTGTTCATCACATTGATCACAGACCCCGCCATCTCAGGGATTAAAAACAACCCCATTTTTTCTGCAGCAAAGCGGTTTTTAAACCATCGCTTTGCTGCTCCCTGCAAATACCGGCTTTCAAATTGAGTCGGTTGTAGAATGCGACACCTCCTGGAATTCCTTTTGCGCAAGACCATTGCGAAATCAATTTGTAACCTCTGTCTTTCATCAGATAGGATCAAGCCCGTTTGGCAACTTTTTAGTATTTATTGAATTCCAATTAAGCTAGTGATACAGTTCTCCTTAAGAATTCAGGCAAATCAACCTTTTTTTAATGAACAAACAGGAAAATTAATCCATGGAGACTTTTTTTGCCAGTCCGGAAAGGAAAACAAAGAGCGACCTGCAAATTGATATCGATCTGGTAACTGAAAATCCTGTGATAAATGGCTTGCTAAATACAGTAAATGGATTTTTCGCCGTACTAAATGAAAATCGACAAATCCTTTCTGTCAATAAAACACTCTTAAAGAGTCTACAAATTGAAGATATAACAGAAATTCTAGGATTGAGACCCGGTGAAGCACTGGATTGCATACATTCTCATGAAATGCCCGGAGGATGCGGGACATCGGAGTATTGCATCACCTGTGGAGCTGCCATAGCAATAGTCGTAAGCCTGAAAAGGAGCACACCTGAAGAAAAGGAGTGTTCCATGGAAATCAACAAAGAGGGAAAAAAAGAAGATCTTTATCTGAGGATCAGATCGCATCCCATCGAAATTAATAATCAAAAGTTGATCCTTCTGTTTCTGCAGGATATCAGCTATCAGCAAAAACTGATCGCATTGGAAAGAATTTTTTTCCATGACATCAGTAACCTGGTATCCGTTTTGATTAACACAAGTAACACGCTTTCAAACAGTAAAACCGACAAAAAAGAAAGAGCCATTGAACGAGTAAGCACGATTACCTCTCGCCTCGCTCAGGAAATAAACGTGCAACGTCGACTAATGAATTCCGATCTTAAATCCGGAAAAAGCAGTCAGACTTTGATCCCCGTTTCCTTGATTTTTAAGACAATAAAATCGATGATACCCGATCATCCGTTTGCTCAAGATAAAAGACTGGTATTTGTTCCGCTTGAAAAAGACATTTTTGTTCATACGGATCTCTCCCTGCTGACACGTATCATTTGTAATATGGCGATCAACGCCCTGGAAGCCTCCGGGGTAGGAGATGAAGTCACCATTCGTGCAAGCAAAGAACACAATTTTGTAATATTTGGCGTACAAAACAAACAGGTCATTCCACCCGACATTCAAAAAAGGATTTTCCAAAGAAACTTTTCCACAAAAAAAGGATTAGGAAGGGGATTGGGAACGTACTCAATGAAGCTGCTGGGCGAGGAGTTTTTGGGTGGTAAGGTGGCTTTTTCGAGTACCGAAGAAAAAGGCACAGAGTTCACGATAACCCTCGCAAGTTCAAATAGTTGACTCCTTCTTT
>JAKSDL010000588.1 GCA_022360105.1 Pseudomonadota bacterium | reverse complement strand
TCCATTGTTGATTTCACGTATCCCCTGGTTTTGTTGTTGAGAAGCTGATGCAATATCAAGAACAATATTGTTAACCTTTTCGACTTCTTCAGAAATGAGTTTAAAAGAATCCGCTGTTAAATTGGACTTATTCACACCTTCCTCTACATTCTTAACAGACGAACCAATTAGTTCAGTTGTGCTTTTAGCGGCCTCCGCACTTCGACTAGCCAGATTCCTGACTTCATCTGCAACTACTGCGAATCCCTTTCCGTATTTTCCGGCTCTTGCGGCTTCAACAGCAGCATTAAGTGCTAATAAATTTGTTTGAAAGGCTATTTCGTCAATGGTTTTAATGACGCCTGTTACCTGCTGACTTGTTTCGCTAATTTCATTCATAGCTGTTAGCAGATCGGTCATATTTCCATTTCCGGTTTTAACTGATTCAATTGCTTTTTCAATCATACTGCGGGCTGTTTGTGCACTTTCGTTATTGTGTTCAGCAGTTTGTTCAACTTCCGCCAGTGAAGATGAGATTTCTTCCAGGGACGCTGCCTGTTCGGATGATCCTGCGGAAAGACCCTGGGCTGATTGCGAAAGATCTCTGGAACCGGTATTAACCTTTCCGCTGGCTTCGACAACCTTTTCGATAATTGTCGTCAGCATACCGATCGGGTTGTTCAACCGGGTTTTCAGTTCGATTATTTCATTACTATCTCCTGAAATCTCAAGGCGCCGGGAAAAATCACCGCTGGTTATATCAGCCATAACCAGCTCAAGCTCACGTACCATGCCCTTCAGTCCTTTCATATTGCTGTCAATTAATGCGCTGGATTCCTTAATTTTAACAAGCATCTTGGATATGGTTACGCTGAACACTATACCAAAAGCAGTGATCATAGCTCCCAATCCCGTGTTTGAAGACAGCATAAATAGTTTTCTGCCTTCAGTATCAATTAGCATTACCGGAAACACAAAGCCGGTTAATTCCACTATATAAAAGACTGTCAATAGAGCAGCTGCAGCTAACATGAAGAATAGGCCGGCTTTGATACTAATAACCAAAACCGCGCTTAATGCAACTGCCGCAAACCAAGGCGCAGGTGGCGAAGTGAAACCTCCATCCATATAGCTTAACATAGCGATAAGCACAAAAAACGAGCCTACCAATTGATAAGCAGCCATTCTAATCGCTCCCGAATATTTAACAACAAATGTACTAAGGAGGAACATAACCCCGCCCAGCACTACTGCAATTCCCCCTTGGGAGGCCCCCAAACCGAAATATACAAAAGAAAAAATCACAACCCCGATAGAAAGAGCCAAAGTAAACCCTATAAACACTCTAGCCCGGTTTAAGTCCTCACTGTTAATTTTCAGCTTATCATGAATGAACCAGTCGATAAACGCTGTAAAATACATGGTGCCTCCTTTAGGATTTTTTTTGCAATAATCAACCAATTAATCGAATCATGTTGGTGTTACCTGCAGTAGCGTGTTGAACAGGCGATCATTCAATAATATATCAACTTTGTTAATTTGTTATATAAAAATAAAGTGAGAATATGTTTAAACAGCAGTAACTTTGATCTCCCTGATCAACCCAATCTGCTTGTTTGAACTTGTCTAAATATGCTACCAATAGCCCTAATAATCCAAAATACTTTATTGCACAACGAATAACGGAAGTAAAAATGTCAGGACAAAAGCAACATAAAACTCATTCTCCAACCATTACAGAGATGATTTCTTTAGAAGTTCCAAATTTGGTTAAAATCTCTCCTGACGGTCAAAAAGTGGCTTACACCATCGAAAAAACCAATTGGAAAGAGAATGTCTACGAAAAGCTTTGTTATATTTATGATCGACAACAAAAGAAATCTTTTCCCTTAACTCAAACCGGGGTTGTCTCCCAATTAGAATGGATCGATGCTTGTTCACTAGCGGTCTTAAAAGTAGATCCAATCCAAGAAAAAGAGCGCCCTCAAGTGTGGTTTTTCGAAAACCTGGTTGGGGAAGCCTGGCAAGTAACAGATGAAAAAGAGGGAGTGACTTCTTTTAAAGTATTTGCCCATGGACTTCTCTATTTATGCAATCAGCCCGGGGAAGTGACAAAAAAGAAACGAATCCAGTCTTTTGGAAACTTTGTTCACTTTGAACAAGAGCAAAGTTCTTCTGCTCTTTATTATCTGGATCTCGACCAATTGAGACTATACCATCGACAAATGAAATCTCAACCCTATTCTAAAGAAGAGATTGAGAAGAAAAAAAAGACCAAACCTGTAGTGAAATTATGCCAAAGCTTTGAATCTCCTTTAGCGATTCTCGACTTTTTTGGATCTCCAAAGGGAGATTGCGTTTATTTGAACTGCAGAAGCAAAGATGACTTAGTTTACGTTAACGATACCTCTGTTTTTCAGCTTAAATTCAATCCGGCTCAAATAATTGAGAATCACCTTCAACAGAAAGGGGATCAACGTGAACAGGAAAGCTTGAAATCCATAGCGTTACCAAAAAGTTACCTGGTTGCCGAGATCTCCCCTGATGGCGACCACCTCTTAATTCAGGGAAAAGAAAGAGATCAAAAAAGTTATACACAAAAGAATACTTGGATACTGGATGTAAAAATAGTTGAAGACTCTCCCGATCAGGAAGGTGTAGTAAAGAATCTGCAGAAGATAGACGGAAAACTGGATCGAGAACTTCACATTCAGAAATGGACATCGGATGGGATTTTCGCCACTTATATGGATGGAGTAGGATTCGAGGCAGTTAGAATAACGAAGGAGTCCAAAGTTCAAAAACTCGATTTTGGTAACCTGATTCCCTCTTTTTCCGGATTTGACGTTGCGGAAAATGGGACACAGGTATTTATCGGGCAAAATGAGACAAGTCTCGCAGAAGTTTTTATCATCGATCCCAACCGAAAAAAAGGGGTTATACCTATTACCAACCTCGGAAAAACAGCAGGGCACTGGAAGCTGGGAACAGCCGAAAAAATAGTATGGGAGAGTAGAGATGGGGTTAGTATTGAAGGAGTGCTCCGAAAACCGACGAACTATGATCCCTCCCTAAAATATCCCCTGTTTTTTATTATTCATGGCGGTCCTGCCTGGATTTCCGAAATGTTTCTTCTCAGCAGTTATCAACGTTATTATCCTTACGTGCAGTTTTTAAATAAAGGTGCCCTTACCCTGGAAGTGAATTATCGCGGTTCACTAGGTCGGGGACAGGAATTTTTGGAGCTCAACAAAGAAAACCTGGGAATAGGTGATCTCTGGGATTTGGAATCTGCGATCGATTTTCTTCATGCGAAAAAGATGATTAATAAAGAGAAAATTGGTTGTATGGGGTGGAGTCAGGGGGGATATATTTCAGCATTCGCGGGAATTCATTCTGATCATTTTCAAGCTGTTTCAGTCGGGGCCGGAATTCCCAGTTGGTATAGTTATTATGTCACCACAGACACCCCCGATTTTACAAAATCGTACCTTTCCGGAACTCCTACCCAAAATAAAGAACTCTACGAAAAAACAGCTCCCATCAGCAAAATTACACAAGCGAAAACCCCAACTTTGATACAACACGGTGAAGGGGATGCGCGTGCTCCTGTATCTTGTGCGAAAGAGCTCTACCGGAGATTACAAGAAGTAGATGTCCCCGTGGAACTTTTTATCTACCCGGATATGGAACATCGAATTACCAGACCAAAAGAGAACCGGGCCATTATGTATCAAAACCTGAATTGGTTTAGCCATTACATTTTTGGAGAAGAGCTTGATTTGATTCCTGAATCCGCTGAAAATATTTAGAATTTGGGAAGTGATCTGCCCTCTCCACCCGCCTTTACTATTCCTTCTGATCGATCTATATAAAACGGATTAAGCTGTTTGTTAAAGTCAGTGATGATCGCTCATGAAAAAAAACCACACGAAACCTCAAATTATGAAGGAGTTGAGTTATGAAGCAGAACCTGGTTCTTGTCCTTGCAATTTTATTGATATTCAGCGGTTGCCAGACAAAGGAAGAGAAGGCAATTGAACTGCACAAAGAGTCATTGAAACTGATTGAGGAAAATAAACTTGATCAGGCGGAGAAAAATCTGGATCAAGCCTTGGAAATTGGCACCATGAATGCCAGAGTCCTGGAGGCAAAACTGATCCTCTATCAAAAACAAAATAACAGGGAAAAACTGGAAACAACTGCCACTTCATTGCTGGCTTTGAACCCTTTGAATAACGTTGCTATTGAAATCGTTGCCCATTCCTTTCTTAGAAATGAAAATCCGATTCAAGCGTTGGAAGTATTGAGTTATGGCAGAAGCGATTCCAACCAGTCTCTTTTTGATACAACAGCCAACATATTGATCGAAGGAGGGAAGATCGGGGATAACTCTGATCTGACTGTGAAGAAATTTTATGACTTGCTCTTAAATCGCCATGGAAAGTACGGTAAGGTAATGGCAACAGGAGTGGCTCTTCATCAATTATTGGATCTGATTACTATTAAAAAGTATGCTAACGAGGTTGACAGCATTTTTGCAATCGTCGAAGAAAAATTGCCACTATTGGAAATCAATGTTGATTTTAATACTTTTGAAGCTACTGCAAGTGGATACAAACTAGCTGCTTCTTCAGCATATAAGGAGTATAAAACCCCAAAAGAACTTATCACCGGCACATTTATGATGGATGCGCAGGTCTCTTCCATTCAGAAACAGGTATCCAATGGCAAAATACAAATGGGGTCCTCTGAAATCCGGAAGAAAATCTTCTTACATAAAATTATCAGTAATAAGCTATTAAAATTAAAAAAGGCTTCTTCTTAAGTCTGCTTAAACCGACTTCGCCAGTTCCAACTATGTTAACTCCAATTGCAACCTCCAATTGTAAATTGATTGGAGCGGAGTCATCGAATTTGGTGAAAATTCATCGCCAATCTCCTACAATGGTTTTCACCAGTTTAACTTTTGTACATCCCTTTCCTTGGATCAAAATCGTAAAATCTTTTTTCAAATCCCAAAGAGAAAACTAGGCCCACTTGCCAAATCTATTAGTGGCTATGATTCATTTTATGGAGTTGCGTTCAGATGTTGAAAAAATGGCACATTTGGCTTCCGATACTTTCGGCTTTACTTATCTTTTTTTTAAGAGAGTATGGCGAATATCTCAGAAAGCAAGAAATTGCGGCCTTGTATGAAGAACAGGTAAAATTAGACCAGTCCAAAGAACTAATCTCCAAACTGAATAGTATTGAAGAAAGGTTAACGGAGCATAAAAGGATAACCAGTCGTTTTCCGGACAAAGAGCGATTATACGAAACAATGCTCAGAAAAATGATGAAAGATGTTTTCACAATCCAGTTTAGATATCGTCACAAAGACCCGCACGAAAGGATTAGCCTTGTAAAAAAAGCACTCCCTATTTCTGATCAACTTGATGTAAGGGTAGATTCTTCCACTTGGAGATTTAAAGGAAATAATAATTCCCAGGTAGACATCATCGAAGAGCGTGGACATTTCTACGTTAACGCAATTACGTTCAGGATTGATCCGTACTAACCGGATCAAAGAACTGCTCTTCCCGTTTTTTAGTCATCTGTTAAATCATAAAACTGATCAATGACATCCCAATATTTATCATCCAACCTTAAATATAACTGTAACAAATTTGGAATTTCTAATATGGCTATTCACGTGAATTGAGGTCTTAAAGGTTATGAGTGGAAAGTTAAAAGGGACTGTGTTTGTGTTAATCTGTGTGTCGTTGTGGGCATTGATTCCGGTGGTTGCTAAACTTGGACAAACAACACTGGATAATCACCAGTTTTTGTTTTGGTCTAGCCTGGTATCTTTTCTAATCCTGGGAGTAATTTCCACTCTTGCTGGTACTATCGGAGAGATAGCGCGATACGAAACAAAGGATTGGGCATTTATTCTATTCCTGGGATTGCTGGGTACCTATATCTATTATTTGTTTCTTTACCTGGGTTACTCACGAGCTACAGGAATTGAAGTGCTGGTATTTCAGTATACCTGGCCGATTCTGATTGTGGCTTTTTCCCTGTTTATACTTAAGGAAAAACTGACAATCAGAAAAACATTTGCCCTGGTATTGGGGATACTTGGTGTTGTAACTGTATTGACCAAAGGACAGTTTCAGGAGATTAACGTCAGTAAACCGCAGGTTATAGCACTAGTTGCGGCAGGGGCTTCCTGTTTTGCTTTGTTTTCGGTGTTGAGCAAGAAAGTTCAAAAAGAAGCATATTCAGTAGTTGTGGTGTATTTTTTTGCAGCTTTGGTGGCCTCCTTTTTTTCCATGCACTACTTTTCAGACTTTGCCGTACCTTCAAGGTCAGAATGGATACCCGTTCTGTTAAATGGGCTTCTGGTTAATGGTATTTCCTATATATTCTGGGTTGTTGCCTTAAAATCAACCGAAGCCTCATATCTGGCCCCATTTACTTTTATCACACCCATTCTTTCGGCGATCTATTTGGTGTTATTTTTTTCTGAGCCGTTTATAGCGCCCTATGCTGTCGGTCTCACCTGCATTATCATCGGAGGATTAATAAACAGCCTTGGAGAAAGAAAATAAAATAAACCTCTCAAGCGAATCCTTTTGAATGATGCTACTTTGGCTAAAAGCAGGACAAGTACCTAATTTGGGGTCTAGTTCACCTTGACCACCAGGACCCGGATGAACCTTGTGAAGTTTTGCATTTCTTTATTCCTTTTTCCTCAACTAAGTTTTTGAGGTAATGGAACACTTCTCGAAATCGCATCTGTTTTCGGCTTGTTTTACTTCCCCGATAGGCTTTAAAGGCACCAAGTATCTTTTCATAGGGGCCGTATCTGCGATGAGTTTTTTCTGCATAGGTCAGGGCATAAGCACAGTTTTTAACTTTCTGATGACCGAGGCCGGCTCCATGATCGGTTAATAGCTTAACTAACTCAAGATTTCCAATACGAACTGCCTCTATCAAAGCGCTATTGCCATTCTTATCCAAATGATCAAGATTTGAGCCTTTTTCGATCAAATAATTCACTGTTTTTGTTTGGCTGTAAAATGTCGCTATCGATAGAGGTGACCTTCCTCCCAGGTCACTTTTGTTTAAAAGTGCCGGATTCTTTTTCAGCAGTGCATTGGACTCATCAAAATTACCTGCCAGAGCGTACAACAGAAAGTCTGACCATTGATACAAATGGCTGTTTATTACAAACGCCATTGTCATTTGCCTTTCTTTCCTGGCAATTCCGGTTAAAATTTTTCCTATCGATGCTTTCTCCTGGAGTTTTTGAGCTTTGGATTTCAGTCTTTTTCCTGATGTAGATTTGAACAATATGGAAAGAGCTCCATCTTCACCCGGTTGGTATTTTTGAGGCAAATCTTTGTATGCAATTTCAAGATTTGGATTGGCACCCATGTTAATTACCAAATCCATAATCAAAGGGCTCCGGGATTCATAGGCGTTTAACAGATATTTCCATTCAAAACTTTTATTTAGTTTTGCGCCTTTTGCCGCTAAATAAGCGGCTATTGATCCTGATCCGCTTTCCACGGCAATGTGAAAATCCCTGTAGATGATTCTATTGCGATCCTTTTCCGATATCGATTGAAAATATTGCTGATATGATTTTAAATCGTTTCTTATTACCCTCTCACGGCTGGCGGTAACAGGTTTTCCTTTTGACCTCAAAAGAAATAACAAGTTCGGATCATCAGTCAGGGAATATACCGTTTCTCCGTTATCACTGACAACATTGTCTTCCGCTCCGAAATCCAAAAGCAATTTGACAATATCTTTGGCCCTTTTCCTTACCGCCATCAAAATGGGATAGGTA
Source organism: Pseudomonadota bacterium (assembly GCA_022360105.1). Next base: position 1,000 of record JAKSDL010000588.1, on the reverse strand, counting down.
CCAATTTTATATTTTTTCTTTTTATAATTTACCCCTTTTCCTTTGTACAATGCCTTTATTTCATCACTACTGTACCAGGCGGGTACCGGTAAATCCTTGAAGTCCATTTTCAGAAACGGCTTGAGTATGGGTCTCGACCGGACTCCTTGGGGTGTATAGACATTTTCAACAGTCCATTGATATTCAACGAGTATTTTTGACAAGTAGGCGCCACTGATAAAATAGTCATTGGTTTCGATGTACATTTTTTCATTAGGATCAAAACCGGCTAAAAGCAGGGATTTTATGACATCTTTTTCTGGATTAAGAAAGAGATTCCGTGCATTTCTTACCTTTAACCGGCCATCCTTGGTTCTTTTAAACCTTGAATAGTATTCTTTTTGTAAATTATGATCTTCCAATCCCGCAATAGCTCTTATGATGTCATGGGACTGGTAGGTGTATGGAGAAGAGCATTGATGATAGTAGTTTAAAACAGCGGAAACCATTTGGGGATCTCCGATGGTTATCGCCTCAATAACATCTTCTTTTGTTAGTTCGCCTTCCTCTATTTTTCCAGCCTCAACCCTGGAAACAAAATTCTCCACATCACCCCGAGCAATCATGAATGACACGTCATAGTAGATAGAATCGAATAGCCAAATCGCAACAATGGATACGACGATACCTATTATAATTTTTTTGTTGTTCTTTTTTAATATATCAATCAAATACTGTTCACTCATTGCAAAGCTGATTTAAATTTAACAAAAGAGAATCTGGTTATTAATGATTGACATCCCAATCTGGAAAACCTCTAAGTCCAGGTTTATCGTTATTGATTTTCTACCAAGTGGTATTAAGCTCCGGAGGAGCGGTATAAAGTAGCCAGCGGTTTTAACCGCTGGTAAACCAATCACGCACTTTCCGGAGTTCCAGAGGAACGACACATGAATTGGATTTATCAGGTTATTGTGTCGTCCCTACGGGACTCTGGTCGACGGGCTTAATTGTCTTCCAG
>JAKSDL010000154.1 GCA_022360105.1 Pseudomonadota bacterium | reverse complement strand
TATTCCGAGAGATCGTGTTTGCCTATGGTAAAGCTTTTGCCTTCGGCGTTACCATATTGTTCCACTTCATCACTATCTGAAAGCCGGGTAACTTGCAGATCTTTTAACACATATGGACCCGAATCGTTTTTGAGCTTGAGCACACTGGAATGCACTTTTAGAGTGATTATCCCCGAGTTTCCTTTTATAACATTGACACCGGATACCTGGCTGACCGGGTCTTGGTTGGTAGCCGAGAACAAATTACCAACGATTCTGTAATCTCCCGGTTTTTTGGTTTTAATATTAATAGGGATAAGCAAATGTGCCCCTTCCACTTTTTCGGAACCTTTCCCCACAATATGGGCAACGCTGTACCTGTATTCAAAATTTACCGAAACCTTGGATTCGTTTTCACTATCCAGGGAGATTTCCACAAAAAGGGTCAGTACGGGAGACTTCAGGTCTTTGGGATCTTTGCTCAGATGATGCTCAAGATAAAAGGTCTGGCTCTTCCCTGTATTTTTATCTTCCAAGGCAGGAATAGTAACATCCGCAATTTGCTCGCCACCATCAAAAACCTTACCGGTCACCCAGTTAATTTTCGGCAGGGTTTTGTCACCGTTTGAGAATGTTCTCACCGTTATAACCAGGGGTTCGTCTTCAAAATAGCGATATTTTGACAAGCGAATCTCATGGGAAAAATCCGAGGAAGCATCATAGTTAAAAGGCGTTTTCAGCGCGTTAAAAAAATTAGGATTTAGCAAGGAATGATCTTCACTGCTTAAGGGAACAGAGTACGGAGGGTATTTCAACTCGTCGCTGTATTTTTGTAAAATCGTTTTTTGTGCCAGATAAACCTCTTCTTCAGTGGCAAAATGCTCTTGAATCACCTCTTTTTCTTCATAATCCGGAGGTTCAATAGGTTCGGGTTTTTCGGGAATGTCTTCCCAGGGATACTTGTCAAGAATGGTTTGAGGGTCTGTAATGATCTCCTGGATGTCAACTGCTCCTTGTTCCTGGACTATGGAGATTTGTGGATCGTCTTTAATCTCCAAAATGAGATTTAAGATAACAATAGCAACAAAAAGAAGGCTGGTAACAACACCTCCGATAATCAGCGCTTTTTTGTTTTTTCTCATCTGTGTCCGGGTCAAAATAAAAAACCCCGCAAATACCTGCGGGGTTTCGGCATGAGCTTCCGACACCTAAGTCGGAATCTTCTGTAAACGAACGATATCCTAGAAGTTGAATCCTTTCAGTACCACTTGGGATAACGGTTCGTCAGCAGAATTGTCAATAATTTTACGCACCACAACTTTCCTCAATACCAGCACATTTTTGGTACCATTGGCATATCTCTCCCAGCGCCAGATATAGCGAGACTGCCACCATCTTCTATTGGGTCTGCGTTTTTTCACTAGTCGCCAGCTATACCTGGTTCTCTTTTCCCATTTGAATCGCCATCGTTTGGTTGCGTCGATTTTGTGATTGGCAATACCATGTCCTGAAACCAGCGATTCCACTCGTTTATGTCCCCACCAAAGTGCGTTTCTGTGATTTTTGGCCAACTGGCTTCCATGGCCTTCTCTCGTCATGATATAGGGATAGTGATACTTGTGGGGAGTGGGAGCCTTTTGTCTTTTCAGCTCGCCCCTTGCATTCATGGAGGAGGAACAGCTGTCGTACCTGCCTACTTTATTCCCTCCACAGGCGGAATGCATAGCCACAACACCGTCATCCACACCCTTTAAAAAAGGCTTGAGAATAGGCAAATCCACCATTCCGTCTCCGGAAATCATGAAGGAAGGAATTCTGGTGTTGTCCGCTCCATTGATCCTTCTGGCATTTTCAAGCCGCAAATCCATGATCACACCCAGGGTTTCCCGGGGATTGTCACAACTGGCAAAGGAGTGAAACGGATGCTTGACGTCCCAGCCATTAGCCGTTTTGGTCAGTAACCAGGCAACCAGTCTGTTTAGCAGCTGAGCGTGAGCGATCAACGGTAAAGGAATGATCTTCTTACATTCCGTCATCATTTGATCAGAGGACATATTGGCACTTGTCGTTCCTCCACCGGCTGAAGCCACCTGAATTGTTGCCACGGTTTTTTGCCATACTTTGTAATAGCTCTTCAATCTGACATCGCTGGAATATCTATAGGCATAAGCTTTGGAAAGCATGGTGTCGACCACCAAACCACCTGTGGAATGGGTAATCAACACACATCCATCATCACAATGCCCAGTCTCGATGATTCTCAGGTAGCGTTCCGCAATTTTCTCCCAACCCGGACGGTCACTATAGGGATTGTGTGGATTTTTCAAGGTAAGCACTTCCTTGGAATCCCAGGGAAGATGCATGTATTTGGCCCCGTATCGACTAAGCATATCCTCCCAGTTGCCCGATTTTTTATTTCCCTTTTTATCCACCACTCCCCAGGCAGATTCCGAGGAGTTGGTAAGCAGATCCGACTCTGCCCCAAGATCCGAATTCAGACCGGTAAAATCATAATTATAGGTCTGCGAACTATACCCATGCACAAGAACAACATTCACAGCCAAAACACTCTGGTGCATTGCCAATACCAAAAGCATGCATCCCAAGGCTAATGCCTGAAACATAGTTTTCATTTGCCCCCTCCTTCTGTGTTGAACTGATTCAACGATAATCAAACACGTTATTTTGGAAATTTGTTTCGATTAGAGTAATTAGTTATCAATCAGACTCAAGGTTTTTTTTCTTCAAAATAGGTCAAAATTCAATTTCCCTTCTATTTCAGATGATTAAATTCTTGGCAGTTGAAATTTGTGCACTATTTTATCGTATTTTTGGGATTTTCGATCGATTGCAACATCCGTCTTTTTCGGTGTGGAGAAAAGTAACCGGAAAGAAAAATTTCTCCCTAACTCGGGCTATTGTTTAGGGCCCAGTCTTGTCTAACAGACCCTTTTCTGTTACGGTCGTGCCACATTTTTAAAGGGATATCGACGTTAATTCAAATGGATTTGAAATGATGCGAAAAGAACTGGGGGGAATCCTTTGTCGCAATCTGACATGGACAGTCTTAATGCTCTTTATTTCGGGTTTGCTGCTGCAAAGCTGCTCATCCCAACGGCAGGAAGCTCAAAAGGATGCCACACCCATAGCAATCGACGGTTTTTTGGATCTCACCTCCTGGAATTTTAATGAGGGTGAGGTATATTTGAACGGAGACTGGGAGTTTTATCCGAATCAATTGCTCTACCCTGGGGATTTCACGAATCCTGAAACGATTTCAAACAGAACCCTCCTGACTGTTCCCTCTACCTGGGAAAAATATAAAGCCGATGAACATGGCGCACCTTTGAAAGGATTTGCCACCTACCGTTTGCTTTTCAATACAATCGAACAATCACAACTATTTATATTTCGCTTGGGCGAGATTCACTCTGCCTATTCGATGTTTGTGAATGGAAAACTGTTGGCTTCCCTGGGAAAAGTAGCCGAATCAAAGGATGCATACGCAACACAAATGCATCCCCGGGTGTCCGGTTTGTTTAAACCGCATCTAAAAAATGAAATCGTCCTTCAACTATCCAATTTTGAAATGCCTTTTGGTGGACTTGCTTCCAGGGTAGAAATGGGCATTGCCAAAAGAATTCTGCATAAAAGGGAAAAGAGTATAATTATTGAAGCCTTGTTGTTTGGGGCGATACTGATCATGGGAATTTATCACCTGGGTCACTACCTCTTAAAACGAAACGATTATTCATCTTTGTATTTCGCCATCTTTTGCCTGATCCTGGCCGTAAGAACGCTGGCTGAAGGGGAAAAAATCCTGATACATCATTTTCCCATTATAAGTTTCGAGGTTTTGTTAAAGATCGACTACCTCACTTTCTACCTAGGTTTGCCTTTCTTCTCTCGTTTCGTCTGGTCTGTTTTTCATATCGATTTTTCAAAAAAAGTGCTTTGGATGATTGAATTAGTAAGTCTGGTATTTGCAGTTACTGTCCTTGCGCTTCCTTCTGGACTTTTTGCCGGGTCACTTCCTTACTATCAGCTATTCACCGTATTTGTCGGCTGCTACCTTTTGTTTGCCATTATCAAAGCCACCTTTAATAAAAGAGAAGGGGCTTTGCTTTACTTGCTGGGAACCTTTTTTCTGTTTCTTACGGTACTAAATGACATCCTGGTTCAAAACTATACCATGCAGGGAGTCGACCTGGTTCCCACGGGCATGTTTTTCTTCATCGTATTCCAAACCTTGTTTCTTTCCGGAAGATTCTCCAAAGCGTTTATAAAAATCGAAAAACTTTCCGAGGATATCGGTCGCAAAAATCAAGAATTGTTGGAAATGGACCGACTCAAGGACGAATTTATGGAAAACACCTCGCTGGAGCTAAAGGGACCTATTGATGGCATCATTCGACTTGTGGATTCCATGCTGACCGGAGCTTCCGGTATTCTTCCCCGCAAGCAAAAAGAAAACCTGTCTATGATTTCCACCAGCGGAAAACGTCTGGCTTCGCTGATCAATGATCTGCTGGACGTCTGTCTTTTAAAGTATGATAAACTCAAACTTAATCAAAGGGGTACGGATATCAGATCCATTGCAGAGATCGTACTTGAGCCTTATCTTTCGCCGGAAAGAAAGAAAAAACAGCTGACTCTGTCTAACAGGATTCAGCCGGGCCTGCCGTTTATCTATGCCGATGAAGAAAGAACCTATCAAATCCTGCACAACCTGATCAATTCGATATACAAATACAGCGAGCGGGGAGAAATCACTATTTCCGCAGAATGGAAGAGAGAGATCATCCGAATTTCAATTAACGGATCGGAAACTGTCTTTCCCGAAAACCTGCGCGCCAGTGCAACCAGTTATTTTGATTTGGATAACGCCAATCAATCTCCCGAAAATAAGCGCAGCAGTTTAGGACTAATGATTACCAAAAAGCTGGTAGAGTTGCATTCCGGAGAGTTATTTATGGATATCAATTCAGAGCCGGGAGTGCGTTTTGATTTCACGTTGCCTGTGGTTCATCAGCCGGATGAGGAAGAGCTCCCAAAACGGAATACCGGCATTACCTTGATAAAGAAATATGCACCTGATGACAACCAGGACTTCAATCATATGAATTCTTCAAGTGGCAGCACGATCGATGAAAAAAGACAGGATCAGGCCCGCATACTTTTGATTGACAGTGATCCCGTCAACACCCGAACCATCCAGAATTATCTCGGAACCGATTATGACATCTCCTCAAATGCTGATGTAGATGATGCCTTTCAGCAACTCCAAGAAAGCCAACCTTTTGACCTGGTGTTGTTGGATCTGACCATGCCCAGGAAAAACGGGTATGAAATTTGTCGCGAGCTGAGAAAAGAATATGACATGAACCAGCTACCCATTATTGTTCAAACACTAAAATCAAATGTGGACGACGTCAACAAGGCGCTGGATTATGGAGCCAATGATTATATTATCAAGCCCTTCAGCCAGATTGAACTGAATGCCAGAATTAAAACCCACTTAAGAAATCGGGAAGTGGTTCATCTTAAGGAAAAGGTGAACACGTTACTGGGTTCACAACAAGACGAATTCAGGGAAACCCTGGTTAATTTGCTTTCTAATTCACTGGATTACTGGACGCGTACCACACAAAAAACCAAGTTTGATCTGGCCCAGGAAAGCGGACTATGGAAACTCTATCTGGACAAGTCAACCTTTAAAACCCGCACCATGGACAAGTACCTGAACATAAACACCTTGCCCAAAAAACCACGCTCTGAAAATGTGATAAAAACCGCAGAATTTGTGCTGACAAATTGTCCAACTGCCGAACCATGGAAAAAAGAGCTGGAGGATTTGTTAGCCAGGTTGAAGCAGCTGATGCTGAAGAAACTGAAGAATTAATCGGACATCCAAGACGGAAATGAAATCATTCAAAACCTTGCAATTGGAGACGGAAAGGCTGCTCCTCAGCCCCCTGGTTATGTCCGATAAAAAAGGTCTATTTTTGATCCATTCTGATGAGGGAGTCATGAAATTCTGGAGTCCCATAACATCCCTTCAGGGGAGCGCTCTTCTTAAACACCGAGAGCTCTTGTTTCGCTGTCAACAAGCTCGAAATGGAACTCCTCCAGCATCTGTTCGGTGATTTCCAGTTTTTCCTTAACAAACTGCTCGATATTCCTGACAAGCGACATAGCATCGATTCCATAGCGCTTCATCAGGTAGAGTTTGGACCCGCCATGCATGTACTCGTCCCGGATACCCACCTTATGAAGCTTTTTACCGAGCCCGAGTTCGGCCATCTTATCGGCCACAATCGATCCCAGGCCGCCCAGCACGTTATGGTTTTCCATGGTCACCACACCGTATTTGGATTCGGCAATGGCTTCCATCATCTTCTCATCGTTAAACGGCTTCATGCAGGTAACATGCAGGTGCTGGACGGACATCCCTTTTTCCTTTAATACCCCGACCGC
>JAKSDL010000531.1 GCA_022360105.1 Pseudomonadota bacterium | reverse complement strand
TTCCCATTTTGCCGGACAGACTTCATTCGGATTTGCTGCAATGTATTGAGCAGCTTTTACTTTTCTCAACAACTCATCGGCGTTTCGTCCGATACCGTTGTCATTTACCTCGGCCAGCTTGATCTTTCCTTCCGGATTCACAAGGAAGGTTCCACGATAAGCCAAGCCTTCTTCTTCGATATAGACACCAAAAGCCCTGGAGAGTTGTCCTGTGGGATCTGCCAGCATGGGGTATTCAATTTTCTTGATGGTTTCAGAAGCGTCGTGCCAGGCTTTGTGAGTAAAATGTGTATCTGTGCTCACTGAGTAAACTTCTACTCCCATTCTCTGAAATTCCTCATATTTGTCAGCCATGTCTCCCAGTTCTGTGGGGCAGACAAATGTAAAATCTGCCGGGTAGAAGAAAAAGATCGACCACTTTCCCTTGAGGTCTTCCTGAGTTACTTCCTTGAAATCATCATTGTGGTATGCCTGTACTTTAAAATCCTGAACATCTGAGTTGATCAAAGTTTCCATCATTTATCCTTTAATGGGGTTAATAAATCGAAAGGTATTAAAAGCAGATTCAAAACTTCAATCCTTCAAACCAATGAAAATCGTTAGCTATCCGGAAGAATTTTTGTTTTCTTTTAGTAATATTCCAGACCCATTCCATAAGTGTAAAATATTAAAAAACTATGCTTTGATAGTTTTTAACTATGATAAGTGATTTTCAAAAAGGAATGGATATTTTCTTATGGAGAACGGCAGGGCGGCCCTAGGTGCCGCTGATAACCTGACTCATCGCAAGAAGCACTGGCAGATCCTTCTTTAGACTCAGAATGACACCGAACTGGTCAATTTTTCTTAACTAAGTAACATTGACCTAGAGCCACGCTACCAAGGGAATTGAGAGAGGACAAAGGCCTGTTCCAAAAGGAACCGACAAAAGAAATTGGAATTTGATAGGCAGTACTTTAGTAGACGAGTTCTAAGAGAACCGAAGCCAAATCCTCCCTCACATAACTTGCGAGTGTTAAAAAAAGTAGAACTCGAACAGCTGGGTATGTGATTTGAACAATGCCCCTGTCGGAATTAGAAACTAAAACCAAAGATTGGTAATTTCGCAGATTTTCGAACAAGCAACTTTGTTTTAATTGAAGATTTTTGCCGAATTCCGAAGGCTATGGTGTATTGGGTAGGGATTAACGGAAACCTTTATATTGGAGCGTGCTTGAAGTAGGTTGACCTAATTTGCTATTAGGAACCAGTCTCTGGTCACCGAAGACAAAACAAGCCCATTCAGACACTATGCTTTACTGATGAAATACTTCTTTGAAATCTTTCTCCGTGTGTCTTGATCAAGCCGGCTAATTTATTACAGTCTGAGTCCTTAAAAGCTTGAAGAATCTCACTGTGTTCTTTAATTGCCAAAGGCAATATTTCAAAATTACTTACCGACAAACTGGTAGTCCAGCGAATTTGTTTGGCGGTGTTTAAATAGATGTTATACAACTTTTCATTATTTGAAGACTTGACAAGCAGATTATGAAACTGCTGGTTTACTTGTTGTATCTTTAAGGAATTACCTTCCTGAAATAGATTCTCCATTTTCAATACTAAATCATCAAGACGATCAATAATTTGCTTTTTGGAGCTTAAACAACCTTTTGTTGCTCCATGCACTTCTAGCAAAATTTTAATTTCATACAAATCTTCTAAATCTTTGTTTGTTCTTTTAACTATTTCTCTTCCCTGGTAGGTTTTTTTAACGACATTAGCTTCCTCAAGTCTTATCAATGCTTCTCTTACAGGCACACGGCTGATGCCCATTTTTTTTGCAAGACTTGCTTCACTAAGCCGTTCACCCGGTCCAATTTCACCCCGAATTATGCTTTTCTCAAGCACATTCAGAACTTTATCAATAAGGGGAACGCCATCGTTATCCGTGTTTATTTTAAGACTGTTAGTCACAAGGTCACCTGGGGTTGTTGATTGAGTTCACTAAACATCAATTCATTATTGAAAATCCCATTTTTGATTTTTCTACAGATTTGCTGAATAGAATGGCTGATAAGAACAGGTGTAAAGATACACTTTATAACGGCAAAGAAAATTGTATATCCATTGCGTTAGAAGTGTCAAATTGCGCAACGGATAAGCTTTAAGCGGGATCTAATACCCACTGGTTTTATGATTTTGTGAACATAAATCAGCCGGATGCTATAAATTCTGATTTGACCGCGTTCAAGATTTCGGGATCGGTCATTAAATCAGCACCACACATGGCCAGAGATTTGATGACGTTGCTGAGCGCTTTCCTGGCTTGATCCGATTTAGCAGCTTCAGCAAATTCTTGGGTATGGGATATGAGGCTTTTTTCTTCGGCGACAATCCCAAAATGGGGGTGGATGGCCGGTACTACCTGGCTGACATTGCCTATGTCCGATGAACCACCGATCTGTTCTGGATTCCATTCGTGGACAACGCCTCCCAAGTGTTTCGTATGTTTTTTAAAGAGGGATATTAACGTTGAATTGGATTTTATGGGTTCAAACATATTTTCCATATCAACCTTGATTGTTTCGGTTGTACCTGTCGCCATTGCGGAGGCTTTGATACAGTTTTTGAATTTCTCCAGTGTGTCAAGTGTATCCTTGATGGTGGTTGATCGAACCAAGAATTCAGCACGGGTATACTCCGGAATAACATTGGTGGCAACACCCCCATGCGTAATGATTCCATGGATACGAACGTCATCGGGCAGTTGCTGACGCAGCAATCCCACATTCGTAAACAGAGAAACCACAGCATCCAAAGCATTCAATCCTTTAAAGGGTTTTCCGGCGGCATGAGAGGGTCGGCCTTTGAATTCCACTTCAACAAAAATACAGGCTCGATTCTTTTCTTTTATCAACGTTTTTTCGCCCGGGTGTGCCATCAGGGCTGCATCAATGCTATTAAAAAAACCTTGCTTCACAAAGGGGATTTTTCCGCCCACTGTTTCTTCCGCAGGGGTTCCCAAAACCACGACTTGTCCTTCCAGGGAGTTTATCGAAGCAAGCGTAATCGCCGCTCCTATTGCGGCCGCGCCGATCAGGTTGTGACCACAAGCATGCCCAAGTTCCGGAAGGGCATCATATTCGGCCATGAATGCGATGGTCGGTCGGATAGATTCACCCAGCTGTTTTTTTCCGATAAAAGCCGTTTCCATGCCAGCCACACCTTTTTCTACCTGGAAGCCATATTTGCCCAAAACGTCACTGAGATGACGGCAGGCTTTGAACTCTTGCGTACTGATTTCCGGATTGTCGTGCAAAAACATAGCAGACTCCCAGAAAACGGACTCAAGCTGATCCGATTTTGAAATAAGTTCTTTCCTGATATTGTCCAACATGATAGTCCTCCGTTGATTGGATGGTACTTAAACTCGATGATATGGCCTAGGCGGCGTATGATCGACCCGGTTGATGCGACGTTTGCTAAACGCCTTTTGGCTCCATGTTTGCCCAAGAATTACTATTTGTTCTAATCGGGCAAGCAACAAAATGTTCTTTCTCGTATTCCTCAAGCAGGGGGACCCACAGTGTGCATTCCTTTTTCCGGTATGGGCAACGTGTATGAAAATGGCAACCCGACGGCGGGTTGATCGGGCTTGGTACATCACCTTGCAAAATTTGACGCTGGCTGTCTCGCCTGGGGTCGGGATTTGGCACAGCCGATAGTAAGGCCTCGGTATAAGGATGCTTGGGATTTCCGTACAAATCCTTGGAAGCGGCAAGCTCAACAACTCTGCCGAGGTACATGACAGCCACTCTATCACACATATATTCCACCACACTCAAATCGTGAGCAATCACCAGGTAGGAAAGGTTGAATTCCGATTTCAGATCCAGCAGCAAATTAATCACCTGGGCCTGAATCGATACATCCAATGCGGAAACCGGTTCGTCTGCAATAATCAGTTGAGGATTAAGAGCAAGGGCACGGGCAATTCCGATACGTTGACGTTGTCCCCCGCTGAACTCATGAGGGTAACGGCGGTAGTGTTCGGCGTGAAGCCCCACCTTTTTTAAGGATTCGATCGATTTTTCTTCGATCTCCTTTCGCTTTAGTCCACCATGAATTTTAAAGGCCTCACCGATGATGTCCCCAACGCTCATTCTCGGGTTTAAGGACGCGTATGGATCTTGAAATATCAACTGCATATCCTTGCGCAGTTGTTTCATCTGTTTTTT
>JAKSDL010000570.1 GCA_022360105.1 Pseudomonadota bacterium | reverse complement strand
TTCCTAAGTTGGTAATAGGTGTTGGTATAATCTTCAAAATGGGGAGATTTAAGAGGTTCGACTATATTAGGATTTTTTATATTCAGACCCAACTGCGAAATCTTATCAACAATTATCTCTTTTGAACCCAATAAGGTCACGTCCGCTATATCACGATGAATTATAATCTCCGCAGCATTGAGAATTCTGTCTTCCTCTCCTTCCGGTAAAACAATATGCTGCTTTGCCATTCTTGCCCGTTTGATCAAGCCAAACTCAAACATTTTGGGGGTAATAAAGGAAACGCTGAATCCAACAATTTTTTGCCTCAATTCAGTTGTATCGACGTTAGATTCAAATATTCCCAACGCCATGGCAATTTTCTTAGGATCATCTGCATGAATTCGCGAATGCATCTCACTGATTTTTTTTGCCGCCGTAAAAGTATCGTCTTCAACCTTAAGGATGGGGACAATATCTGTTAAACCCTCCAATAAATTGAACAAAACATAATCAGGCTGAAGATACCCGGTAAGAATAATACCGGCGATATTTGGCATTGTTTGAGACCTCACGGCAGCCAGGACGCCCAATACGATATCTAGCCGATCAACTGGCGTAATGATCAAGCTTCCTTCTGAGAGCCTGGGCAGAAAGTTTTTTAAATGCATGGCTCCGACAGTAAATCTGGAGACCAAACGATTAAGTTGCCTGACACCAAAAAGGACTTCAGCTTTTAAGTCCTTCGCTATCTCCGACATACTGATGCAGCCCAGCGTGGGTTCGTATGGCAGAGAATAGATCAGATCTACCTTACCTTTTAATTTTGGCTTTAAATAATCGACAACTTTGTCTTGGATGGAAACCGGAGTCTGGTTTAACATCAGGCTGATAACGTCACAGCCCTTCTCTTCAAAGGACTCTAGAGCCAACTGACACGATTTTTCAATTTCTTCCAACGTCTTATCATGAGCATTGGACACAATTAAAAGCGGACAACCCAGGTTGTTGGCAATTTCAGAATTGACATCAAATTCAAAAGATGAAGAAACGCCCTCATAATCAGTACCGAGGCATAAGATGAAATCGTAATCCGTTTCCAGGGCTTTGTACTTATCCAGAATACCCTCCATAAGAGCAGCATGGTTTCCCTCGGCGACCATAGACTTTGCTTCATCCAGGGTGAATCCGTAACTGTCTTCATACGGAAGATCGAGGTTGTAGTGCTCTGAAATCAAATGAATAATAGAGTCTTTTGATTTTTCATCAGACGGCGCGCAAATAATCGGTCTGAAGAAGGCAACTTTTTTGATGTTTCGAATCAGGAACTCCATTATTCCCAAAGCGATGGCTGACTTGCCGCTTTTGGGTTCCAATCCGGCTACATAGATGTTTTTTGACATTGTTTTACGTCTTAAATGTGTGAGTATTTCCCATAAAAAATAGAATCAGGCTATTTCCCCCAATAACCGATGCTTCGAGATAATAATAGAACGGAAACTTGTATATATAGGTAAAAATAATAGAAGCTTATGTAAATTGTAACCCGAACAATGATCAGTGGTCGATTAAAAAATTATTCATTGCCGTCGATTTAATACTACCAGGTAAAAATTAAACCAAGATTTAATAGTATCTAGTAACAAAGGGCACACGCAAGTGAGGATAACAAGGATTATTTGCAGGATATTGATGCTGGTTGATTTTTAATGACGAATGCAAAGACGAGCACCGCCATTGTGATTATGCAGCGGCTTTGGTCTCGTCGTTTTCATTTAATACTTCTTCACTTGTTTCTTTCATGGATTTTCGATCTTTTCTCGAGGATTTTTTGAATCTATCCAGGGAAGGAATGAATTGAAGAATGATCATTGCAAAGAAGAAAAACAAGTAAGCAAAACAAAATCGGATTAGATACATAACCACTACCCCAAAGATGATTAATAACTTTAAATAAAGCAATGCCAGTATATACGAATCCCAGGTTTGATTGCAACTTTTAATCCATCTATATTCCCTACTTTCAACCCTTTGTTTTTACGTTTTTTTTACGTCAAGCAAATGAGAATAGCATCTTTTTAACGTTAAACTATGTACGCAAATTGACGATGCCGTTACCTGTTTTGTCCATGCAAATGCCAACACGACTGATTTTCGCAAACAACCTAAAAAAAATGTTGTGTCGGCGTCGGAACTAAAGTTCATCATTTTGAAATTTCAGTGAACTGTACATCCGGAACAGCAAACCATTGCAATTTTGGTTTTCAATAGGATATACTAATTCGTCGGTTAAGAGCACATCCTTATTCCAATTCGAATCGTTTTTATCTATACATGTCTTGAATTCGTGAGGATTTAAGATATTAGTATCATTCCAAGTCTAAACCTATAAATAGTTTGTAAATCAAGGATAATCTACAATTTAAACAATTACGAACGGAAACCTGGTTACATAAGGTAAGACAATGACAAAAGAAAAAAGAGTATTCAGCAGAATCACATTTCCCAATCAGACAACCCTGTTGCATAAGAAAAAATCATACCCAGTGGAACTGAAGAACATTTCACTTCAAGGGGCAACAGTCGAAACCGACAACAATGTTGAATTGACCAAAGGTAACTCCTGCGTCCTGAGAATTGTACCCAAAGATACTACTTCAGTCCTGGATCTGGATGCGATGACGATGTATTGTGAAAATGGGTCTATTGGCGTGCAGTT
>JAKSDL010000398.1 GCA_022360105.1 Pseudomonadota bacterium | reverse complement strand
TTTTTCCTCTTTCGGGGTGATTTTAATTCTGGGTGGTCCGCGATTTTCAACCCTGGAAGTGGAGATCTATCGCCAGGCTGTCTATATGTTTAATCTACCCATGGCAGCGGCTTTATCCCTGGTGCAGATCATTTTTACCTTTATCCTGATGTGGGCTTACACACGTCTGCAGCGCAAGTCAACGGTCAGTCTTAATCCCGAATCCATCGTCAACACCCAGCGAAGGCCGGAAACCACCGGAGAAAAGTCCATAATCACCCTGAATACTCTGTTTGTGCTTCTGTTGTTGGGGGCTCCGCTCCTATCTCTGTTGTTTCAGTCCTTTTGGTCAGAAACAGGAGCAACCCTCGATTTTTACAAGGCGTTATTTGACAATCCCATCCGCTCTGTTTTCTACATACCTCCGGTGAAAGCTGTTGGTTATTCCGTAGGATATGCCTTACTGACGCTGGTATTTGCCGTTATTTTGGGCTTGCTGGCGACGGTCTATCTTTCCGGCAAAAAGCATCGATTTAGCAGTATCATGGATCCAATATTCATGCTGCCTTTATCAACATCAGCCGTGACCCTGGGATTCGGATTTATCATTGCACTGGATGAGCCGCCCCTGAACCTGCGAACGTCCTTAATGATCGTTCCCATAGCCCATACCCTGGTGGCATTTCCTTTTGTGGTTCGCAGTTTGTTGCCGGCATTTAGGAGTCTACCGGCACATCTGAAAGAAGCAGCGTCTCTGCTGGGAGCGAATCCTTTGAAAGCCTTTTTAGTGATTGATCTGCCGATCATCAGCAGGGCATTGCTGGTAGGAGCAGTGTTTGCGTTTACGGTCAGCCTGGGAGAATTTGGTGCGTCTGTGTTTGTCGCAACAGAGCAGGCACCTACCATGCCGTTGGCCATCTACAGGTTTTTAAGTCAACCCGGGGAGATGAATTTTGGGCAGGCTATGGCCATGAGCAGTATTTTGATGATGGTCACAACCGTGGGTTTTTTACTACTTGAAAAAATACGAGTACGCCAGATAGGTGAGTTTTAAATGAACATGTATACAGACCTGTTACAGGTAGAAAACATTCATAAATCCCATGACAGTCTACCCACATTAAAGGGAGTGGATTTGGCTATTCGTCAAAGCGAGATTCTCTGTCTTTTGGGTCCATCCGGCTGCGGTAAAACCACCTTGCTGCGCATCATTGCGGGTTTGGAAAAAGCGGACCAGGGACGTGTTCGCTTTGATAACATCGATTTGGGAAGCATTCCGCCGTTTCGCAGAAAATTCACCATGATGTTCCAGGAGTTTGCCCTGTTTCCCCACAAAAATGTGTTTGAAAACATCGCATTTGGTCTCCGTATGCAAAAACTGGGTGATGATGCCATTAAAAGCAGGGCTAAAACGATGATAGAACTGGTCGGATTGCAGGGGATGGAAACCAGGGATATCAATGATCTTTCCGGTGGTGAAAGGCAGCGTGTGGCCCTTGCCAGGAGTCTTGCTCCCAATCCCAGGCTTTTAATGTTGGATGAACCGATGGGGTCTTTGGATCGGGCATTGAGAGAACGTTTGGTGCTGGATGTAAGGCAGATTCTGAAAAAAGTGGGTGTCACCACTTTGTTTGTAACTCATGATCAGAATGAAGCATTTGTGTTGGCAGACAGAATAGCGGTGTTTAACCAGGGATTCATCGAACAAATCGGAACCCCGGAAGAGTTATTTAAAAATCCCGTCAATGAGTTTGTCGCACGATTTCTCGGCTTTCAGAATCTTGTACCGATTTCAAAACATTCAAACGGGATAATTGATACCCCGATAGGTTCTTTCAAACCTGGCCAACCTGTTAAGGGAAAAAGCTTGTTGTTGGTCAGACCCGAATCGATCCGAATTCCCAACGCGCAACAACAAGTTGTGGATGGAGAGTTGGAATTGAAATGCAAGGTGGTGGATTGCAGATTTCAGGGAGCCAGTTACCAGGTGCAGGTGGCAGTGAATGACAAAGTTTCACTGGTGTTTCCCATTCCTTCGGAAGCGGAACCACCTCCATCGGGTGAGGAATTTAGTCTGGCTCTGAATGTGGATGCAATGAATGTGTTGTAAAAAAGGCACTAGGCACTGGGCATTACGCAAAAGGGGATTGCATTGACTTAAGTAAAACTGGTCAGGATGCCATTCCGAATTGCCTACTCCTCCCCCGCTGCTTCAGCCAGCACCGATTCAATTTTTGAAATAAACAGGTTGATGGCAACTTTGTTTTTTCCTCCGTGGGGAATAATAATATCCGCGTAGCGTTTGCTGGTTTCGACAAACAGATCGTGCATGGGTTTTACTGTTTCCAGGTATTGTTTCACAACGGACTCCCTGGTT
>JAKSDL010000260.1 GCA_022360105.1 Pseudomonadota bacterium | reverse complement strand
TATTCGAAGTCAGAATATTCCTGTTTACACAGCTGGCATTGACAACAAAGTCGGCAATGTCTGGTTTCACCTCCATTTCACCGGTTGCAAAAATGTTAACCGTCACATTCTGATTGCCTGGTTTTGTATTACATCCAAAGAAAATTAAGGAAAAAAAGAGGAACCACATACAATTTCTAATCATGATTTTTCTCCATATACGCTTATATTCCTGCATTGGCACCTATTTTCGCTTTGCCGATATCGAATTCATGTCAAACCTTCAAAATTTGGAATTTTCGAAACTTTCACCGGCATTTATTGGTTGGTTTTATGAAATCGTACCTAAACGAACTCCCCGGGATCTATTATTCGTATCTCACAAGTAGAGATTTGACTTGATAATTGTAATGCTGTCAGCTTTCAGCACCAAATTTTGCAGTAAAAAATCGCCAATTAAAAGTTGAATCGTAAAGCTTAACGGCTTTTTCGTTCAGGCACTAATTATTGAATCGAATCAGTTAAACTACTGAAAAAATTAACAAACCAATATGTTACATGGTTTGGATTGATTCGTTGGGTATTAGTGATGAGTCGTTAATCAGAAATAGAAGATGTTAAAGGATCTTCAGATTCGTTTTCGGATTCTTGGACACGGTTTTCAGTTTCCTGAATCATTTTATAGTTCTTTTGAAACAGGGGATCGGGCGCAAAAAAAGTAAACGCTGCAGCAATTAAATTGGCTCCTTTGTTTGTTTTTCTTGCCCACAACACAAGAAAAGTCAGAACAATCATAAGTAGTACTACGAAAGCTGATAAGATCAAGATTTCAGAAAACTGATTCAAATCCTCCATTATCAGCCTTCATCGAATTCAAATACTTAAATTAGAGTTTTGAGGAGATCTCCAGGAAAATGCTGGAATTAGCTTTTTGTAGGGCTGTCTGTTAAATGCTGACTTAGGTGTCTTTCCCAGCCATTTCCAAGCGATGAAATCAAGCAATACCTTCCAGTCTTCAGAAGTATGGGCATGACCCCTTTCGCGTAAGTGAAACGCTATATTGTTTTCTGCATCAAGGAATTTGTAGACCTCACCAGCTGCCCAAATGCACTGTATCATTCCTTGCGGATTTGACCAAGGGTCGTTCAGTGCATAGGTTGAAAGCAACGGACGGGGTGCGATTGATGCGAGCATACAATGCTGGTCAAATGGAAGGTCGTCTTCCCGATTGAGATAAGGCTCTAAACCGGGGCCAAACCAGGATGGAAAATTGTTTATGATATCTAAGGTTTCTCCGCCTTCTCCAACATATCTGTATGCGGCGCTTCCTCCTGCGCCAGAGGCATTGTCATTGACAAGCGTAATCCGGTCGTCAGTCATTGCTGCTAACAAAACGGTTTTTCCACCACGAGAATGCCCTGTCACGGCGATGCGCTGTTTATTAATGAATGTCAACTCGTACAAAAGATCCACGCACCTGTGATAACCCCAAGCCCACGCTGAAAGAGCTCCGAACTTGTGACCAGGAAACACATTATATAACCCACCACTTCTTTTACATTTATCCGGAACTCCAGGATATCCAAGGTCTTCAGCCAGTTCGGTTCTGTTAAACATCACCAACGCACAACCGCTTTGCAATACTTGCTGGGCTACTTCGTCAGAAATTGACCACCAGCATCCGTCTCCACTTATAATTGCCGGAATCTGGTTCGCTTGATCAGGAAAAAGAATCTTAACAGAAAAAGAAACAGGGTGCTCACCGCCATGACATGATATACGGTATGACCAGAGATTAGGTGAGTTCGGCCAATGCCGGACCTTGCTGTGGCATAAAGACTCAAAGGTAAATTCTTCCGGTTTTGGTGGAAGTCCTCCATATTCGTTTTCGAGAATTATATCAATCCAGAAACTTGATAGTTCCGGCCATTCATCCACTGCTTTTATTCGATGACCATCTGGCTTAACAAAAAGATCAGGCAACTCACCCTTGTTCACGGATAATTCTAATTTGTCCCTTATCTGCTGTTTTCGGTTTGTCATTAATTTATTTTTGGTTAACACTCCATATCAAAAGGCATTGTTGCAATGGTAAAACGGAAATTAGTAGGTGTGAACTTATTTTAGGATCTTGCTCTATGACTTCCGGGTGTTCGGAGCTCTTTGATCGAACTGAGGGAGATCGTCTTTTATTTCATACCATTGAGCTTTTGAAGTAACAAAGATATGTGCATCTGGCTTTATACCCGGATCCCCTTTAACCGTACCTAAAGTTACCGAGGTAACCCTGCCTTTTTCGGTTCCGCACAAAGTCGAGCCGCACTCGCTACAAAAACACCAACCTGCACCTGATGATGTTTCATATATTTTGGTATGTTCTTCTCCTAAGATCCATTTAAAATCACCTGGATTGAAGTTCGCGTAAGTCGAAAATGCCGCACCGTGCTGCCGTTTGCACATGGAGCAATGGCAGTGATCGGCATTAAAAAGGGGGCCGGTGATTTCATATTGAACCTTTCCACATAAACACCCACCTTCAATTGCTTCCCTGGTTTTCATTTGCCTGCCTCCTATCGCCAGTTTTCACGATTTCATATTCCCTAAGTCCAAATTAGAGTACCGAACCCGGAATTTCCAAATTCTTTAATTTTGAAGTTTGCTGTTATACAAATTTGGATTGTCTAGAATTATCTTACCTTTTTCGATTAATTTGTTTAATCCATTGTAAGTGGTAAGGCATAGGAATAGTGAGACGATAGCAAATGGCAAAATCTCTACAAAATTATGGCTCATGAATGACAATAATAATCCAAAAATTGTTACTGCATCATACAATGCCATTTGAATAATAAATGGAGTAAAATAATACGGTACTAAACTAATGATTTTTAACTCCTTTTCCGATAATTCATTCAATTTCTGTAACTCTTTTTCGTTCACTTCGTTAGTTTGAGTGTTGATTGCAAGATCACTGGGTTTGATATCGTTGCTTAACCGTGCAATGACTCTTTCGTCTGAGAAAACAAATTTTTTTATTAATTGAGATGAAATAGCGGTAAGAAATCCTACAATGTAAAGAAGATTCTTAAATGTGGGATCCAGCTCGGTAGGCTCTGAACCGGAATTTACCGGGGCAACATAGCCTAAAACGATATAAATCAAAATGGAACCCGTTAATGCAAACCACAATATTCTGATTATTTGTGATCGTGATCTAAGTACTTCTTCGAATTGAGTTGAGTATGACATTATCTCTCCTGTTTATGGGGAGTTAACATGGTTGAATGTAAGTTTGAACCTCTTGTTTTAAGGTCTTGATAGGCAAAAACGTGTTCAAGCAATTCGGATAAGCAGATTAGCAATTAGATTTCTAAAAACCTGTTTTTTGACACCAAAAAGGGCATTCTAAGGCTAAAAATGGCCTGTTTTTTGTTCATCCAACTCCTGCTTTTGGTTATGTAGCTATCGACCCCAATTTCGGGCTCCCAATATGCCATTACCAGCGTTGTAGTTATAAACCAAAGCCAGGTTGGGCTGCATGTC
>JAKSDL010000892.1 GCA_022360105.1 Pseudomonadota bacterium | reverse complement strand
CAAAGAGTCCAGGGCGAAAGGAAGGGTAGGTTGACCTTCATGTTCTTCAAGACTGCCAATTAAACCAATACCCGCCTGAAGAGCACTATCCATTAGACTGGGATGCAAAAGATACTGCTCGTAACTGTTCCTGACCAGGCCAGGAAGCCTGATCCGAGCCAGAACCTGATTTTCACCCTGATGAATTGCCTGAATCCCTTGATGGGCTGGTCCGAAATTTACGCCCATTTTAGCAAAAACAGCATAAATGGTTTCACTGTCCAATGCCGTATGATTCATCTTCTGCTGCAGGGAGGCTAGGTCCAAGTCATGTTTCACCTCTTGATTGCAGAAAACTACCTGCCCCTGGCAATGAATCGTTTCCTCTTCATTTTCAATGCTATAGATCTCAAACTCAATCCTGCTATAATCATCGTTGTTTGTCTCTGCAGCAAACAAGGCAATCATTATTTCTTTTACTTCATTGACAACAAAGGGCTTAGCCCAAACCAGATTGCGCAATTCAAAGTCTTTTGCATCCGCTTCGAATGGTAAGGCATCTGCAATAGCCGCTCGAGCCATTTCCAGATAAACAACCCCTGGCAGTACTTTTTGATCCTGAATTTGATGATCCTTTAAAAAGAACTCTTCTCCTTTAAAAACCGTTGTGTAGCTTTGCTGGCTTAAGTCGGATGTATTGCAATGCAACAATGGGTGGAGAGCAGAATTAGAAACAGTGGATGCCTGACGGCTGGAAAACTGTTTAATTAAGGCAAGCGCACTGGGCTTGGAAAGCCTCTTACTCCTTAATTCTGAAACAACATATTCAATAAAATCCGTCATTTTTGTTTCTCTAAGATAGATCCAATTAGGTTCAAAGGTATTAGTTTGTTCATACTACCATTTTTAAAAGTTTTACTGCCTGGTCCGCTTCAATGGAATCGTTATCAATTTTGTTGATAATGTTTTCGATCGATCCCAGGCTCTCAGCAAATTCAGACATATTTTCCGAATTCCGACCTAATACGGCTGTACCATTTATCCAGTATCGTTCCTTGGCGAAAGGATAGGTGGGAAGTCTCATCCTCTTCGGTTTTACATCCGGCCAAAATCTGTTCCAATCCAAAAGTAATCCTTTCACCCAGAATTCAAGCAACTTATTAAGTTTGTTTTGGGTAATCCAGCGGTTTACAATTTCCCGCATATCATTGTCCTGACTGAAGGGCGACAATTCCTCTTTATTGATGCCAACCTGACCTAAGTAAACGCCTGGCAATCCGTTTTCTGCCGCCAAGTAAGCCTGTAACTTCAAATGGAGTTCATCCATTGATTTGGCAGTGACTCCCAGACGAAAATCCATGTCTTCCCTGCCAATTTGAAGGGTGTATGCCATCTCAAGCAGAGCCGATTCCAGCGCGGAACTATGGGGTGCCTCCTTAATTGTATCAATGTAACCGGCAAGTTCCCTGGCTTTTTGGTAAAGCTGTTCAGGGCTTTTTGCCGATAAAGGAATGATCACTTCTGCATCCGGATGTTTTGAAGCATGCTCGGCAGCTGTCGTCTTACTTGGAACATGTTCTCTGACGACCAGATGGAGATTGGTACCACTATGCCCGAAAGAATTGAGGGCTGCCATGCGAGGCATTGAAGGCGAAGAAGCCCAATCCGACTTTTCTGTTTTAATGAAAAATGGAGAGTCTTCAAATTCGATCAGTGGATTGAGGGAGCTGAAGTTTAACACCCTGGGTATTGAACCGTGTTGCATGGATAACAAGACTTTGATTAAACCGGTCACTCCTGCTGCGGCTGCTGTATGACCAACATGCGACTTGGCGCTTCCCACGGCACAATATGATTGTTTATCTGTGAATTTTCGGTAGGATCGCACCAAGGCATTGGCTTCAACGGGATCTCCTAGCCTTGTTCCCGTTCCGTGAGCTTCTATGTAACTGATTTGTTCAGGATCTATTTTATATTTCTGGTAAACCTTGCTAATCAACTGTTCTTGAGCGGTTCCATTAGGAGCAGTAATTCCGTTGCTCGCTCCATCCTGGTTGATACCCGAAGCGCAGATAACACCATAAATCAAATCATTGTCAGCAACGGCATCTTCGAGACGTTTCATTAAAACAATGCCTATTGCCTCTGAAATAATGGTTCCATCACCTTCCCTATCAAAAGTATGGCAGCGTCCGCTTGGAGATAGCATTTCAATTTTATCCAGGCGAATCTGCACCTGATGATTCATACAGGCATTAACGCCACCCGCCAATGCGAGGTCGGATTCGCCACTTCTCAAGCTTTCAGAAGCCAAATGAATTGCAACACCGGAGGAAGAACAGCCGGTGTTAACTACAAAGGCCGGGCCGTTAAGATTTAAGATATACGACAGGCGAGAGGCAATAATGGCATCTGAATACCCGGTAAAACTATCTCCCACATAGCCCGTTGGTTCAGCGCCGATAAATAATCCGGTTAGACTGCCGGACAGTGATTTCGGATTGTATCCAGCGTCCTCAATCGCTTTCCAGCTTTCCTGCAATACCAGTCTCTGATGCGGATTCATCGATTCTGCTTCACTGGGTGAAAGATTGAAAAACAGAGGATCAAAACAATCCCTGTCTTCTATTATTCCACCCCACTTGCAGCGTGTTTTGCCCGGGGTTTTTTCATCGGTGAAGTACTTTTCCTGATCCAGATAATGGGAAGGCAGTTCTTCAACGCCATCTACCCCTTCGACCAGGTTATTCCAAAAGGTCTGTACATTGTTGGCTTTGGGAAATTGTCCCGAAATACCGATGATGGCAATATCCAGTTGATGTTGACTCGTTCGATTGCCGTTTAATCCCGTTTTCGACTTTTCCGGAATCTCACTACTTGGTTTTGAATTCTGGTCCGAACCAGTGGGTTGAACAACCCCTTCCGGTCTATTTGATTGTGTTGTACGATGC
Organism: Pseudomonadota bacterium; assembly: GCA_022360105.1. The sequence continues at coordinate 137 of JAKSDL010000892.1, read as the reverse complement.
TGTCCGGTTCCAAGTTTAGTTTGAATATCGTTCCCATGGGCGGAAATAAGATGTTGTCCTAACCGATTGACTGAGGAATATTCAAAAATAATCGCCGTGTTCAGCGAAATACCAAAGTTTTCATTGATCTGATCGAT
>JAKSDL010000842.1 GCA_022360105.1 Pseudomonadota bacterium | reverse complement strand
CCGATGAGAATGCTCAGTATGGTTTTTTAACTGGATCAAAACCATTCAAGAAGAACGGGAGCTATTTGTCTTCCGGTTGTAGGATGAGCAACTTGTTGCTCATCAACTGTGCCCATAGTTCAAGAGGATGGTTAACTCGTTACCATCCTCTATTTGAGCAGAAGAAAAATCAGGTATTTTTTACATAAAGCTGAATGGTATCTATTTGTAGGATGGGCAACTTGTTACCCATCAACCGGGCTGATTGCAGGAAACAAAACTTACTTCTTTGAAAATGGAGTTGCTTTGGGTGCCGACAGACCCTTCACTGCGTTCAGGATGACAGATGATTCAAACCAGCTTAATTAAATAGCATCGTTGAACTCCTACTTTACTGTTTGAATCGCACCCAGGCTATTTCTTTTCCAAAAGACCCCTTGCCAGATACACAATCACACTTAATCCAATTAAAATGAACACAATGGGCAGAACAATATAGTGTGTTATACTGTCAACCAAAGCCACATTGGGATCGATCGGATTATAATAAACCTTGATCTTTTCTCCTTTTTTGGGAGCAAACAGCCAGTGGGTTTTTGCTTTGCTTTTTCTTTCAAACTTGTTTCCCTTGGAATCCTGATATTCTACAAATGGTCTGGCTCCAATATCCCTACTCCTGGAAGACTCAGCTATAACTCCCCATACAGAAGCAGAATTCATGCGAAATACACTATATGAATAAATTTTATAAGAAGCAGGAAGCAGAAACAGCAAACCCACGACTAGCATAATCATTTTGGTTGTTGTATTGCCAATACGTTGCGAATTCATCTTTGTATTCCTCCCAGATCCGAGTGGTTGTTTTACTACCATAGAATTTTTTGAAGCACTTTCCAAGTCTACACGAATTCTAACCTTACGCTACCTCAACAAAAATATTTATTAAATTATAACTCAAGTTTCGCCCCCTTGTTTTATTCTATCAGTGGCTCTGCAGTTCACTGAGGAAGATGACTTTTACCTAAAAGCTATTCGCTACCGGCAGTTAGCTTTTAGCTTTAAACTGAGCACCTTCGGTACGTTTACATGAATACACCAAATAATGGAGCGAAGCGAGTCGTATCAAAGCTACCAGCTGATCGCTAATAACCACATGCTTTTAACTGAATAGCTGATGGTGGTTTTACACCATATAAATTATCTACTGCAAAAACAGGTGCGAAATGTGAGTTTTAATTGAATAATTTAACGGAGAGCCGGTATGTCAGATAAAATAGTCTACGAGGATAAGTTTTTTCAAGTTGTAAGCCCTCAATACCCTTTGAATTGTCGAGATGATGGAGGACACTTGGTTTTGCTTAAAAAAGAGACTGTTAAGGATCGTTCTGAAATGGATTGGCAAGAGGCCATAGATTTTATCCGAATTTCCATGATGGTAGGGAAGGCCATGTACGATGTTCTTGGGGTGGAGCGTATGAATTACGAAGATTTGGGCAACTGGGGTGTGGATAAACCCATGGGATCAACCATGCATCTGCATTTCTTCGGTCGTGCGAAAGAACAAACCCATCAGGTTCGCGGAAGTCATATGATGATTTATCCGGAAGGACATAAAATTTACAAGGGTCATCTGAAACCCTTCACTGATGAAGAAGTTGATACCTTGAAAAAGGAACTTGAAATCATTGCCAAGGAAGAAAAATATATAAAAATGGCTGAAGCCGCAGGCATCTGAGCCTCATCGAATCCTGCCGATTACCCCCGCCCAGGTAAATCGGTCGTTGTAGAGGGTTACTCACTGTGATACAGTAAACGATGCAGCATGCTTTGATTGGCTGAATCGAACCTCATTGAAGAACGACCAAACAACATTGCGGCTAAAACGCCCGGGGTTGCATGTTCTGCAATGTTAACTGTCATCGAAACAATACACCTATCAAAAACCTAAGCATTTATGGCTGAACAACAAACCACGTTATCCATTGATTTTTTGGCGGAAAGCGTGGCCAGAAAATACACCATGCCCGGCAAAAGCGACAAAAGGAACATCGGGCTGGAACTTGAGCTTTTTCCGATGAAAGCGGATGAAGCGGGATATTACAGGGTTGCTGACATTATAAACGAGCAAATGAACGGAACCTATGATCTGCTCTACACCAATTCACTGTGTCGCTGCAGTATGTTTGATCCTGACAAAAAGTTGGATGTGCCTCGTTTGAATTCGGCAGCCGGTGGGATCGTTACCTTTGAACCGGGTGGACAGATTGAGTACAGTTCTGGGGTGGATACTGATTTGAACAAGGTGGTTAATGAGCTCATCATGCATATGTCGGAATTGGAAAATGTCCTGGCCGGCAAAGGGCACAGGTTTTTCTTTGGTGCCCTCAATCCTTGGCAATCGGTTGATGAAGTTGGACTGAAAATGAGAAAACCACGTTACCTGGCCATGGATCGCTTTTTTAACCAAATCGGGCCTTATGGTCGGCAAATGATGAGGCTTTCAGGTTCGATCCAGGTGAATCTGGATTTTGGAAATTCAGAAACGATAACAAAGCGGTGGATAGTAACAAATTTGTTGTCGCCCGTCTTTAGTGCCATATTCGGAAACTCACCTTTTCTGGCCGGCAAAGCAAGCGGGATGAAGAGCTATCGGACCGTTATCTGGCAGAACCTGGACAAGACCAGAACCGGTTTTCCACACCTTAGAATTGGCCAGCCACGTATCGAATCTATCATTGAACAATACCTGGAATTTGCTCTGAATGCCAATGTCTTCACACTTCCGGATGAAAGCGGCTGCCTGGTTTATCGGCAGAATGACATTTCCTTTAAATCCTGGTTGGAAAATGGCTATAATGGTTATTTCCCATCTATTGAGGACTGGGAGGCACATCTCACAACGTTGTTTCCCGATGTCAGGGCCAAGGGTTTTTTGGAGTGTCGTTTTATTGATGGCCAGTCCAAACCTTGCTGGGCTATCCCTGCAATTGTTGCTACAGCCCTTATCTATGACGAAAAGGCGACAGAAAAAACGATCTCCCTGCTTTCTCCCTACCAGGGTGAGCTGGAAAAAATGGCTTTCACTGCTGCGTCAACAGGCGTAGAGGCCTTCCCTGAATTGTGTCGGGAGGTTTTTGAGCTTGCCCTTAATACCAGCCACTATCAGATTGATTCCGATTTACTGGCTTATTGCGAACGTTTTTTTCAACATTTTACACTGCAAAAAAAGAATCCGGCGGATGATTTGTTATCTATCAATAACGGATTAATATTTGCAGCAGATCAATACATTGAATACGAAGACAGACTTTTTGATATTATTCAGCCTCCGGCTCATGTGGCTACAAAAAATGCCAATGAATTAGCCTGGGGCTGCAAATGCTGAAACCAATGGTTCATTAAAACACAGTGGGAGGTTCAAATGAACACGAAAAGGATCAAGCAGATAGTGATACTAACGGCTTTGATAGCTTTAGTGGCTTTGTTTTTCATCTTCGATTTAAAGCAATACCTGACACTTGAGTATATCAAAAGCCAGCAGCAAGCGTTTGCTGACTACTATAGTGAAAACACGGTTTTGACGATTGCGATTTACTTTGTCATTTACGTCATCACAACCGCGTTATCATTGCCGGGTGCCGCTGTTCTTACCCTGGTTGGAGGTGCTCTTTTCGGGTTGGTAACCGGAACCATCGTCGTCTCTTTTGCCAGTACCCTGGGGGCAACCTTGGCATTCCTGGTATCCAGGTTTTTACTGGGAGACTACGTGCAAAACAAGTTTAGTGATAAGTTAAAAGTAATCAATCAAGGAATAGAGAAAGAAGGAGAATTCTATCTCTTTACGTTGCGATTGGTGCCGCTGTTCCCGTTTTTTCTCATCAACCTGGTCATGGGGCTTACCCCAATTCGGACATTTAAATTTTTTATAGTTAGTCAGCTTGGAATGTTGCCCGGCACTATTGTGTATGTTTTTGCAGGAACCCAATTGGCTCAAATCGATTCGTTGCAGGGAATCCTTTCTCCAGGCTTAATTGGCGCATTCGTATTGCTGGGAATCTTTCCCTTGCTTGCAAAAAAGACGCTGGAACTTATCAAGCGGAGAAGGGTGAGTACCACCTGATCCTTATCAAACCATATCAATTTCTGAGGAGGCACATGAAAAAGGTGTCATTATCTTTTGGATTTATTGTGATAGTCGGTTTGCTGATAATTCCAAATGCATTTGGATTTGATCAGAGCCACAGCTTGTTTGACAGTGTCCTAAAACAACATGTTGTGGTGAATGGACCTCAAAGCTCGGTCCAGTATGGAGAGATCAAAAAAAATCCCGATCAGTTGGATAGCTATATTAGAGAGCTGGAAGCTGTCTCTGCTGGGGAGTTTTCGGGTTGGACCGAACCGCAGCAGATTGCCTTTTTAATTAACGCGTACAACGCTTTAACCATTAAGCTGATTCTTACCAAATATCCCGATTTAAAGTCGATTAAAGACCTGGGTGGTTTTTTCTCCGGTCCCTGGAAGGTTAAGTTTTTCACTTTGTTCGGTGAGAAACACCATTTGGATCACATTGAGCACGAACTCTTGCGAGTCAACTATACGGAACCGCGAATCCATTTTGCTCTGGTATGTGCTTCAATCGGTTGTCCGCCTTTGATTACGGAAGCATATACCGGGGATCGCCTTGATGAACAATTGAATCGATCTATGATTTCGTTTTTAAGGGACCCGGAACGAAACAGATATGATGAAGCGGGCAACACCTTGTATCTATCATCGATCTTTAAATGGTTTTCTGAAGATTTTACCAAGGTAAAACCTTCGGTTGAGGCGTTTGTCGCTCCCTGGATTAGCGATGACAAAGCTACACAGGATTTAATTGCCGGCGAAAAGGTGGATGTGGAGTATCTGGATTACGACTGGTCGTTGAATAGATCGAACTAATCTATTTTTTCAGGAATTAACAGCATGAATAAAGATATACCGGATATCGGAGAAAAGATTCCTGATTTTGTTGTTCAGGATTCGAATGAAAATCAGTTTTCACTGTCAGAGGCGCTGAACGATACTACATATTTGATGCTGGTTTTTTACCGGGGACACTGGTGACCTTTCTGCGTCGGCCAGTTGGCTGAAATAAGTAAACACCAGGTTACGCTAAGCGGTCTGCAAACCAAGGTGGTTATTATTTCTGCAGATGAACCCAAGCAATCCCGCTCTTTCAAGGCAGAAAAGTCGTTTCTGTTCACGGTCCTATGCGATTCCGACAGAAAGGTGATAAAACAGTTCAATCTTCTAAATCCCTATGAGCATGCGGGAATTGCCTACCCTGCCATATTCATCATCAAACCGGGTGGAATAGTAGGCTATCGTTCTCTCGACAGAACAGCCAGCAGAGTTGATCTCACCGAAGTGTTAAACTATTTGAAAACCGTGAACGTCAATCCGGACCACACCCTGCGCTCAGAATCCAAGAAAAATGTAATCATTCCCAAGCGCAGTGATCTCTGGCAACTGACGAAAAACATGTTTGGTCGGGGAAATCTTGAGGATTGGAAGCACTACATCGGGTATCCGCTTGTTCTTCTCAGGTTGTTTTTCCGCAAAAAAAAGGTATGAAGAAACTCCTGGTTGTTGGAGGCGTATTGCTTGTAATGTTGATGCTTTACGCCGGGTGGATAAAGCTCCGAAGTTTGGATGTTGATGATGGCGGACTGCCGCTGGCCATTCGCTGGGAAGGTTTCTATCACGATATGAATTTAAGGGATGTTGGCTCCAGTATTAACCGGTGCCTGGGAGAAAACCTTCTGGCAGAAACGGTTGTTTCTCGCTCAGCCGGCTGGTTTTCCGGTTGGAGTTGTGACAAGGTCGGTAATCCGGATGTGATCTACTCACTTAATTATTCTCCAAACCGGGAAGAACGCTATTTTTGTCAATCGGATAGCGGTAAAACTATTGGTCGTTTTTTCAATCCTGACATCCAATTCAAGGATCTGGAATTTATCGAAAACTGGCAGGACCCCAATGTTCGAACAGCGGCATGCCGTGCCCTCAGTGACATGTTTCTTTCGATCCTGGAAGACAAAAAGATGTTGATTCATTGCGATGCGGGCAGGGACAGAACAGGAACCTATTCGGCGTTGTTAGCCGCAATGGCGGCAGAAGCTGAAGACCGGCTTGATCTGCAAATGCTGGACGCCATTGAATGCGACTACAGAAAAACAAAGTCTCTCTCAAAAGAGAAATACGGAAGAATGAAACAGTTTATTAAATCCCTGCAAGATGAGGGCGGTGTTGCTTCGTTTATTCAACAAACCTGCTCCATTCAACCCCAGGTCACCTCCCGGGTCGCTCAAAAATTGCTTCGCAACTAGTCACAATAATTAGAAATATCATGCCAACAGCTCTTTTGCTTTCTGCAGTCTGGCGGCAATATCTATATTTTGTGGACACAATTTTGAGGCCTGCTTAAGGTCATCATTCTCAAAAACTTTGTGGGCAGCCGCAAGTGATTGGTAGCTGTTTTTGGCTCGTTTTTGATCCCCATAGTTTTCGTAGTACATCAGGTATCGTAATTGATCCGCTATCCTGGTATTTCCATTGATAGCAGATTCACAAATGTGCGAACAACCATTACAAGCCAGGTGATCAGTATAAGCTGCCAATTGATTCAGCTGGTGGAATTCATTCGCACTCAGTTTTGTTGCAGTTCTCGCTGCATTTGCATTTTCAACGACCTGTTGGACATTTTGCATTTCTGAGACAATGGTATCGATGCGTTCGTCCTCCCAAACCGATTTCAATTTGGCTTGGGCTAACGAGAAGTTCCTGGAACGAAACTTTACCACCGCTTCCTCATCGGAAGATACGCCACCCATGGTTTTCATAGCGATTAAACCAATACCGGCGCGTTTGCATTCATCAATTGCCTTGTTAAGTTCTCGATCCCCGTACCTGCGGAAATTGTAGCGAAACATAATGGCATCAATACCGCCAACCTGCACGGCCTTTTTCATGGAACCAACCACATCACCGCTGTGGATGGAATAACCGAAAAAACGGGTTTTTCCGGATTTTTTTAACGAATCGGCAACCTTTAAATAATCCTGGGAGAGATCACCTGGCCCGTTAATTCCGTGTATCAGGTACAGATCCAAATAATCCGTCTTTAATTGACGAAGGCATTTATCGGCTTCTTCTTTAAAACCATTAGCCGTCCAGGCACCGGATTTGGAAGTGATCCAGAGCTTTTTTCTGTCTCCAATCTGGCTAATAAAATTTGCAATCGCCTTGTGCGATGATCCCCACCCGTAGCTGATAGCAGTATCGATCCAGTAAATACCCTCTTTAAAACAACGATGCATGATCTTGTCATATGTTGTATCCATTGACTGGGCCGTACCTAAGTGCAGGATTGGCAGGGAATCGCCTGTCGAACCGAATTTCCGGTGCGGGATTTTTCCCGCAGCAAAGGCAGGAGTCGCCAGTTTGCCGGCTGAAGTAAGACCCAAACCTGCGGCAGAAATCATCGCACCTTTGATAAAACTCCGCCTTTTGATTTCTTTTTTTTCCATAAGACTCCACAAAAAGAAAATTATGATGAAACAACCAGTTTTTTCAAACAAAGAGATGTGTTGGTTCAGTTTGGACTATCCTTCCTCCTGATAGCGATATTTTAACAACAGTTTTCGATATTGGGATCGACTTTCGCCCACCGCTGTAACATACACAGCAGCCTGATCCGAAACGGGGCATTCAGTTTGACAAATGCCACAACCGATGCAGAGATCGGGTACAATAAAAGGTTTGTTCAGAATAACCAGCTCGCCAAAAACGTCTTTCGACTCCATATCCTTGGTTTGTATAGCCTTCGGTGCAACCGGACAGACTTCTTCGCAGACCACACAGGGAATCTCATTGGCCCAGGGCAGGCAGCGGTTGGTATCGATAAAAGCAGTGCCTAAACGAATAGGTCCGTTGCTTTCATAAGGACCTTTTCCCATTTTTTCAGTCACTGTTGTTTTACGTATGGCACCTGTAGGGCACACTTCGGAACAAAGCGTACATTTTTGCTGGCAGTGTCCAATATTGAATTTCATGACGGGTGTCCACAAAGCCTCAAATCCGCCTTCCAGAAAACCAGCGGGTTGCAAAACATTTGTAGGACAGATATTGAGACATTGGTCGCATTTAATACATTTGGCGAGAAATTCGTTTTCCTCCAGCGAACCCGGCGGTCTGATCATCAGCGGGGAATAGGCATCGTCCGAGGTTTTTCCGTTAATTTTAATCAGCGGATAGCTTAACAAACCAAGCACCCCTGCAAACACCAGCTTGCGCTTCGAATAGTCCGGAGCAGGTTTGACCTGGTTTTGGTCGAGGTTCAACATTGAGTAACGAATGGCATCCTCGGGACAATCGTCCAGGCAATTCAGGCAAACCAAGCATTCACTGAGACGCAGTTTTCCTTGTGGATCAGAGGCCCCCTCGCAACGTGTCAGACAAACATTGCAATCCGTACATTTTTCGATATCCCGATTGATTCGCAGCAGTGAAAATCGACTGAGAAATCCTAGCAGAGCACCGGTCGGACAAAGAACGCGACAGAAAAAACGGGGATACCAGATGTTGATAGCAAGGATTCCGATAAAAAGAATGCCAATCCAGAATGAGCCCAAAAATATCCTTTCAGTGGTTCCTGGCCTGAAGGTTAACATTTCGATAACACTGTCCGGAGCAAAAGCACCCAAGGTACCGATCAACATGTCCCAGGTTGGAATTATGATTGTGGAAAATGATCGATAGAGAACCGCAAGCGGATCAAGCAAGCCAATTTGCAAAGCTCCGAAGGTACCTGAAATCAGAAACATTACCAGTAACGAGTATTTTATGAACTGACGGGATCTGTAAGCATTCTTCTCTCGTTGCTGCTCTGATTTTCGGTTGTTGAATAACCAACCTGTAAATTGATGCAGGGTTCCCAGAGGGCAGATCCAATTGCAGAACACACGACCAAAAAGAAAGGTCAAAACAAGTATCAGTAATGACCAGCCCAAAAAACCATAGACAAAACCAGTGGATAGCAAAGTGGATACAAAGACGAGAGGATCAAGCTCCAATAATCGCGAAACCGGGTAGCCGAATATTCTGGACGTCCAGGCTGCGTAAAGGGATAAAACAAATAAAATGAAGAATACGACCTGACTCAGAATCCGGGCATTGGTTAAACGCAACAGGGAATATTTCATATAACCTCTCTTATTCTGCCGCTGGGATCAATTTTCCCCGCCCCTTTCAATTCGGACTTCATTAAATATTCCGGAAGATCCCTGCCCCTCTCCAAAAGATTGATTACAGCCCAGGCATCGATGGCTACCGGATCGGTACCTGCAATAACAGTCTGCTTCATTTCAACATCACTGGGAATGCCACCGGTTGGACCGTTGCGCATCAAGACCCGTGTACCATCCAGTATGGTTAAGGTAGGTCGGATCATAATGGCCAGATCGGAGATGATCTCATGAATGTCTTGATGGAATTGATTCCGTTTACCTCCCAGGAGACCATACCAGTTTTTAATCCCCAGGGAAGCACCGCTTAAATTATGATCTTTGACCGGCGCTATTCCAATTACCTTGGTGACGTTTCGAAAAGGGCGATGAAAAAAAGACCAGTTTTTTATCAACACAGCATCCGGTGTGTGCAGGTTTTGAAATGCATTGCCATCCGGAAGATACACTCGGGCTCCGGCATCTTCTACTGCTCGCTTGATACCGCTTTTTTCGAAACAGTCAGCAGGTGATTCGATAGGATTGTCAGCCACCTTAACTTCTGCTGCCCGACAATCCTTGAAAAGCATTTGCACCAATTCAAAAATAATCTCCGGATGGGTGGTTGCTCCCAGGTTCGGAGAACGATCAAAAGCAGCATTAGGTTTTACCAGAACCACGTCCCCCGGTTTGATAAATCGTTCCAGACCTCCAATAGCATCAAGTGCTTTTCTGAGTATGACGCCGGTTTCTCCCTGTCTGCCTATGCCGACATCCGGAAAGGAGTTGTCTGGCTTGATACTGAAATCTTGGAGGGTGTAAACTTCCGGCTTGGGCAAACTTCTCAAACCCGTTTTGTCTTTTAAAGAAAAAAGGTAATCCTCCGGGGCAAAAGACAAATAACCCATTCCTGCGGTCAGCCCGGCCATAGTGGCAGCCCTGGTGATGAATTGACGCCTGCTCAGCGGCTTTTTTTCTTTTGCATTAGTTTTCGATTCCTGATTCATTGGCCAGAATAGCAGAAGTTTGTTGAATATATTGCTGGGCTACATCGACATTTTTCATTTTTTCCACGCCATAAATCACCGAACCTTCCTGGCGAATAACAAACCAGGTTTTTAAATACAAATGTTGCATGACGGCAAAATTTGGAGTGCTTCTTATTGTTTTGTAATCATATTGCTGCTCTTGAACCAGTCTGGAAAGTAAACCGGGTTCCTGACCTCCTTCTGCCAGTCTGTGAATAAAGACCCGCCCTGACGATCCAGGATCAGGAGTGCCAAACCAAAAATGACGGGCGAAATCAAACTGAAAAACGTTTTTATTCTGATAGCTGATAAAAGCAGGATTGATCTTTAGTTTTTCTGTCAGAATATTGTACTCAAAGGGTATGTCCGATTCTGCCTGGGGAAGTGATACCAGGAGTTTCATTATTTCTTCCGCTTTGGTACTTATCACCGGTGATTCCCGGTTGCCAATTAATCGGGCGAAAAACCTGCCTTTCCGTCCGACTGCTCCAGCCCTGTTAACAATATAAACAACGCTTTCATGGTTTTTCACCGTTGCATTGGGAGAGACATACTCTGCAAAAACCCCCAGGCTGCCTTTCAAATCTCCTTGGTCGTAAAGTTCAATACCAATTTCATTGGTTCTTTCAGCATCGACAATACGAATAAACTGAAGATTTTTAAATCCTTGCTGCAGGAATTTGTCGGCTTCGCCGTTAATTTTCTCAAACAAGGTATCGGCATTGAACTCTTTAAGGGAGCTGTTTACCTGCCAGGAATCGTTTAAGATATCGGTTGCAAGTAACCCGGTATTCGGAGCAGAGGTTGGTCCTTGACCTTGCCCCTCGGACCAGCGTTGTAATGGTGGATGGTATATTTCTGAAGTAATAATGCCTGTGTCCAGGTATTTATCCGGTAAATCCCTGTCTTCCGGGTTATATTCATTCCGTTGCAGGGAAATCCAGCCTATAACCAGTATCAACCCGGTGATGATTATTGATGAGATAATCAATTCAGCTGGTGGGATGTGGGACCTGTTAACGCGACGTTTACGCCGGTTAAATAGCGCTTCGGATTTCAATCGGTGCATCCTGAAGTAATTTGCTGACAGTCTATATAGGTGTGTTAACTATATCAAAGCAAGCTCAATTTGATAACAGAAAATGTATCTTTGAAGTTAAGAGATGAAACTTACAGGCTGAAGATACATCATCCAGCCTGAATGGTTGGTTTTGGGATCAGCAAAAGAAAGAAGGGAAATTAAAATCCTTCCAGTCGCATGGAATTCTTATCACTGCATATGTAGGCGTACGCGCTGTGGTTATGAATCGATTCAAAATTTTCCACGCTGATGGAAAACCAGGTGATATTATCATCCTTTTCCAAGTACAGGGCAATATCTCGTACAATGTCTTCGACAAACTTTGGATTGTCATATGCTTTTTCAGTGACTGCCTTTTCATCTGACCGTTTCAAGATGGAATATAGTTCACATGAGCCGGCAGACTCAACCATGGTAATCATCTCTTCCATCCAGATAAACTCCTTAAAACGGGTCAACAATGTCACTTCACCCCTTTGGTTGTGGGCACCGTAGTCGCTTATTTCTTTGGAACATGGGCAGAGGGAGGTGATTGGAACCTTTAATTCCAAAAGAATATCGGCGTCTCCGTTCTCAAGGGTTTTGGCAATAAATCCGCAATTGTAATCCATCAGACCGGCAGCGCCGCTAACCGGTGCTTTTTTCTCAATAAAATAAGGGAAGCGTACTTCGATATGTGCTGATTTTGCTCCCAGTTGTCGTTTCATTTCTTCCAAAATCATGGAAAATGATTTTAGCGATACCTCATTACGAAACACATGAAGCATTTCGATGAATCGACTCATGTGGGTTCCCCTGGCTTCTTGTGGCAAGTCTACAAACATGTCGATGGACGCGGTTGTTGACTGGTATTGATTCGCTTTATCCAAAACGGTAATGGGGTACTTGATTCCCTTTACCCCAACCCGGTCTATGGCTATATTTCTGTAATCTTTGGTGTTTTGCAAGTCTATCATTTGATTTCCTTTTGAAGTTCTACTCTTGACTCGGAATCAGGCAACTTGTCCGTTTAAAAGACGCTTGTTAAGTTGATACCTTGAAACGATTTGTTTTTACTTTCCGGGAAAGTCATCCCGAAACGATTTTCAATTGTCTTAAAAGTTTTGTTGTGGGTTATAATATTAAATCCTTCGTCCAATCTGAGTTTGTAAGCGGTTTTAAAAAAAGCATGAGGCCCAACTGGTCTTTTTCCTTCCGTTTTGATGAACTTCCGTGTTTTCTTGCCTGGCCCCTGGTTTTTTTGCTCTCATTCACAAAAATAACTCCCAACCAGGTGGCTTTTGTATCATTTCTTAGCGGAATGGGATTTCTGGTCGCTCTATTCCTTGATTATCTAGCCTTGTATCCCCTGCCGATGTTTGGTTTACTTGCGGCACGAATTGTTCTTGACTGCGTGGATGGACAGTTAGCACGATATACAAACAAAACCTCCAACCTGGGCGCCTTGTATGATTTAATGTCCGATTTCATTTTTGCCATCGGCTTGTTTCTTTGTCTGGGGTACGTCCTCATCGTTCATCAGGAAACAGCATCCGACATGGTGATTCCAACAGCCTCCGTAGCCCTGTTCTGCTTTTTGACCTCTTCCACGGCGTTTTCTTACATCTCAGCACTGGAACGATCTTCAGGCCTTTATCCTTCGGAAGTCCGCAGACGATTCGTCGGCCGATTGGAAAATGACCGTCCCGAAAGTGCCTTTTACGGATTCAAACTGGCTGTATTTAATCTTTTATTTCGCTATAGCTGGCGAATCATTTCCTATTTCAGTTTTTTATTGGTGGTAAATCCTGAAAAGTCGGATCTCCATGCATCAGCCCTCGGTATTTTATCTCCTCTGGAATTTGGCATGCACCTGGCTGTGCTGGCGATTATAATACTGTTTCAGGTGAACCTGGTGTATTTTCTAATATTTGAAATCATTGCCTTTTGCGCCTTGTTCCTTGTTCTGCTTTATCACTATCGTTAGCAGTAAAAGAGGTGAACGTTCATTATTTAACCACCCGGTATTTCAGCAGCAATGTGTTCGCCTCGTTGAGTGTTTCCAGGCTTTCCAGTTTTAGTGTTACTCTTTCGCCAAAACTTGTAGCCAAATGCATTCCATCCGGCATTAGCAGCGGTTCGATAGTCAAATAAATATCATCAACCAGATTGTGCTCAAAGCATTGGGCATTGATTTGGGGTCCGCCCAGCAGGGCGACATGGCCAACATTTTCTTGAGCCAGTTGAAACAAAAGCTCTTTGATGGAACCCTGGTGAAAACTAACTTTTTCGTTTTCCCGGAACGTGTCAGGGGTATTAGTCATCACATAAAAACGTACTCCCTCGTAAGGCTTGCTGCCAATCGATCGATAGGTATTAGCCCCCATTATTACTGTTCCAATATTGCTTGTCTTTTCCAAAAACTGCTCTCGATCTTCTTCCGAACTCCAGTCAAAGGAGTTCTCTACTATATTCTGCGCCACCACCCCATTCACGGACATAACCATTAGCAAAGAGACTTTTGGGTAAATAACATTGTTAGAGTCGACCATAAAAGAGACGTTTCCGGGAGTTAAGTATTTTGAAGATGGCTGCCTGTCCTCATCTTAAGGAAAAATGAGATGGCTATGCCAATGAGAAAAGCGATGCCGGTGAAAACCAGGTTCTTGGGATCTGTAAAAGAACTTCCGAGCAAGACAAAGGTTACGAGTCCGGGCATAATTCCAAAAAAAGTGCCCAAGGCAAAATCCAGCTGCCTGAGGTTCCGAAAACCAGCCATAAACCCTACCACATCAAAGGGCATGTATATCAGTCGCAAGATAAGGATCGACATAAATTGGTTTTCATAAATTCTTCGATCCAGGACGGGAATGACCTTGTTGCGGCGAATCAGGTTTTCCATGATATCTTTTCCAAAATAGCGGCCCACAATAAAACTCACATTAGCACTGAGATTTTCACCGATTATAGTGTAGGCAATTCCCCATATGGGTCCAAACAAAGCTCCTGACAACGCTGTTAGCAAGGTTGCCGGAAAAAGGATTAACGGGCGGATTATATAAACCAGAATGTAGGCAAGGGGAGCCATGACGCTCCAGCGTTGAATAAAATCCTCAATCAAGTGTTGCAAGTCGATAAAGGTCAGATCTGATTTCAGGAAATTATAGAAAAACACCAAAATGCCACAAAACCAGAATCCCAATAAAGTCAAACGAGTATATTTATGATTCATGAATATCCACCATGCTTGGAGCCAGTGAGTTTGACATCGGACCAACTATCAATTTGTTTTTTAAAATACAAAGCTGCAAAAACTTGACCTAAATGCAGATAGCCGGGATAAGCTGTCAGGTGCGGAAATTTCAGCCTGGTAAACATATTCCCTTCCGGATCAGGGTCGAAGTTTTTATCTTTTCCTGAATCGCCCGTCTCTTAAACTTCAGTGTAGTAAGGATCTTCAGGGTTGTAAAACCGGGAATTTCGGGGCGGGGCAACAGGAACTTTTGGTTGACACAGGCTCCGAAGATTATGATATAATAGACCATAAAAGTTACTTACTTTACTGATACAGAACAGGGGGGCTGACTGCATTCATAGGAAGTTAGGTCTTTACAGTTAGATTGCAGTTGCAATGATTCTCCTGCTCCTGTTTTTTGCAACCTCATTTCAAAAAAATCAAAATGGCTGAACTTGAACTTGCTGAAACTAATCAGTATCTGACATTTCAATTGTCAGAAGAAATATTTGCACTGGATATAGCAAAGGTGCGTGAAGTTTTAGAATACACCAAGGTAACTAAGGTTCCCCAAACTCCCGAAATGATGATCGGTGTGATCAATCTCAGGGGGAGTGTGGTTCCTGTTATTGATTTAAGGTTGAAATTCGGAATGGGGATGAGCGAACGAACCGTAAACACCTGTATTATCATTATTGAAGTCTCTATTGACGGAGAGATTAACCTGATTGGTGCCCTTGTGGATTCTGTAAAGGAAGTTATGGATATGGATTCGGATCATATTGAACCTCCTCCAAAAATAGGAACCCAATTGAATACTGAGTTTATCAAAGGAATGGGAAAGCAAAACGAACAATTTGTCATCATTCTGGATATTGAAAAGATTTTTAGTGTAGACGAGCTTTCAATGGTGCAGGCTGTTTCCAATGAAGCTTCAGCAGTTGTGGAAGCAGAGGAAGAAACCGCCAGCTGACAAGTCATTCAAGCCCTTTAGCAAAGAGGGCTTGCATTATGTTCGTATCCCAACTCCCCGGTTCATCAAGTATAAAGCCCACCCCCATAGCAAGGCAATAAAGAGGGCAATCATGCCATAGGTCTCGACCAGTCCAACATCCGAAACTCCAAGAATGCCATATCTGAATCCATTGACCATGTATACAATGGGGTTTGCCTTGGAAACAGCAGCCCAGAATGGCGGCAGCAGATCAATAGAGTAAAAAACTCCTCCGAGGTAGGTCAAAGGTGTTAACACAAAGGTCGGAATGATGGATATATCATCGAATTTGTTGGCGAAAATTGCATTGATAAATCCGCCTAAGGAAAAAAGAATGGCAGTAAGAAATACAATGCTGACTGTAACGAAAAGATTAAAGACAGAAAGCTTGGTAAAAAACAAGGCCAAGACGGTAACAATTGCTCCTACTGAAATCCCTCGTGCCACACCCCCCATGACAAATCCGCTAATGATGATATAGTTGGGAAGTGGTGAGACGAGCATCTCTTCCACACTTCGTTGAAACTTAGAACTAAAAAAGGATGACACCACGTTGGAATAGGAATTGGTGATAATGGACATCATAATCAAGCCGGGAACAATATATTGCATGTAATCGTAACCACCCATTTCACCGATTCGGGACCCAATCAATTGACCGAAAATCACAAAATACAGAACCACGGTAATAGCCGGCGGAATTAAAGTTTGTATCCAGATCCTTAAAAATCGTTTCACTTCTTTGACAATGATGATGCGAAAAGCGGTGTATTGTTCTTTGAAATTCATATTTCCTTTTCAATGGGAGCACATTTAGTCAGCAATGATCTGTCTCGAAACTGCCCTATGTCTCATGAGACACGGGGTGATGGTTTTCTATCCTGCCGTTCCGGACCAGGTTCACAAAAAGCTCTTCCAGCCTGTTGGTTTTGTTGCGCATGCTTTTAACTTTGATGCCGGATTTTTCCAGGGAATTAAAAATATCGTTAAGTGAACGATCCTTGGTGATATCCACTTCCAGTGTTGTCGAGTCCACCAATCGAGAGCTGCAATCAGGAAGATCAGGAGGAGAATGCAATCCGGATTCGAGATCCAACACAAATGTCTCTTTATCCAGCTTGGCTAACAGTGTTTTCATGGTGGTGTTTTCAACAATTTCCCCATGATTGATGATAGCGATGGTACGGCACAATTGTTCTGCCTCTTCAAGATAGTGGGTAGTCAGTATAATCGTGGTACCGTTCCGGTTTATCTCTTCCAGAAAATTCCACATGGAGCGTCGCAGTTCGATATCAACACCGGCTGTAGGTTCATCCAGGATAAGCAGTTTGGGTTCATGCACCAAAGCCCGGGCGATCATCAAACGCCTTTTCATCCCCCCGGAAAGCATTCTGGACGGTTCGTCCCGTTTATCCCAGATATCAAGGAGTTTCAGATACTTCTCGGCCCGCTTCAATGAGGTTCCGGAGTCGATACCAAAATACCCGGCCTGATAAAACAAAATGTCTTTTGCTCTTTCGAAGAAATTAAAGTTGAATTCCTGTGGAACAACACCGATGTATTTCTTTGCCAGGGTGAAATTTACATCAATATCATGACCAAATATGCTGACTCTGCCTGCCGTTTTGTTGATAAGTGAACTGATAATACCAATAGTAGTGGACTTCCCTGCTCCGTTAGGCCCCAGCAAGGCCATAAAGTCGCCTTGTTTAACATCGAAACTGATCCCCTTAAGGGCTTCAATGCCTTCGCCGAAGGTTTTTTTGAGATTACGAACAGAAAGAGCAAGGTTCATTTAATTCTCCTGGAAGTGGACGTCAAAAACAGCTAAAAAACGTTGCATATCTTACCTTGATATAGCCAGGGATTGAAAACGTCAAACCGTATTAAAGATAATCCGGATCAGCCTTCTGCAAGGCGTGGGCTCCTCCTTTTAGATTATAAAAGTTTTTATAACTATTTTTATACAATGGCGGGCAGCTGCATTGCCCATGGGACCTGATCCGGAATAAAGAAATATAGGCGTGGGTTTGGGGGCTGCCCGGTTGGAATACGCTGTGCATTTCTTTTCTCAACCATGGCAGCAGGTGAATTCATTCGATTTGATGGATTCGCTTCTGGTTTAAAAAAGTGTATCAAAATCAGTTGCTAACACTGGTTTTTTTCAAAGGTTTGTCATCCAATAAAATAAGACTTTTTAAAGATGAGGAAAAATACGACGCTTTGGATTCGGCGGTTATTGATTGTGCTGGCTGGAACTATCTTTTTAAGCGGTTGTAGCTGGTTCAAAGATGATTGTAACTCCCGTAAACGCAAATTGCCTTGAAATCCAAGATATGCAGGTGGGTCACCTGTGATAAACGTTTTGGATGTTGATCAACAGGGAAGTTGACTTCAGTTTTGAGTAAGCAAGGCAAATGATTTTATACAAACACCGGATGAATCGTTTATTTCAACCGGTGTTTACTCCCAACCAAGATATCTTATGCGATAAGGTCTGCAGTCTTCTTGATTTTCATCGCCGCAGTTTTCCTGCCAGCCGCAATCCCGGCCAAAATAAGGTCCCATACAATGATTGCAGGCGAGTTTGATTTGTAATGATCAGTGTTCGAAGGCCATTTTTATAAAAATCATTAGGGAGCGATCTCTTATTCGGGCAAGGATATTGCAGAATTCGGCTTTATGATCAAACAATTAACCCAAGCCATTTAACAACTGTATTAGGAGAATTTTATGCCAATTGCGGAAGGAAAAGCAGCACCTGATTTCACGCTAAAAGATCAAAACGACAAGGAAGTGTCATTATCCCAATTCAAAGGGAATATCGTTGTGGTGTATTTTTACCCCAAAGACAATACACCTGGTTGAACCAAAGAAGCCATTGGATTTCGTGAGTTACACGAAACATTTGAAGCAGAAGGGGCTGTTATTTTAGGAATATCTCCCGACAGCACAGCATCCCATGTGAAGTTTATTGAAAAACAGGATTTGAATTTTACCCTGTTATCAGATCCGGAGAAGAAGGTGATGTCTGAATACGGTGCCTTTGGAGAAAAAATAATGTACGGCAAAAAAACGGTAGGTGTAATTCGTTCAACGGTGCTGGTTGATAAGGAAGGAAAGGTTTTTAAGCATTGGAAACGAGTCCAGAAAGCTGCCGATCATCCTGCCAAGGTTCTGGATGTTGTTCAAAAGGATATGAAAGGGTAGGTTGGCCGGTGTAAAATGTCTTTTGGTCCGCCCGCTTCAGGCAAAGTCGGATGCAGGGCGGATCGGCGAGAAAACCACAAGCACTCGCCCTGCTGGGGATTTTATTACTCATCATCGCGTGTTTTCAGATTCCTCAAATGGCTGACATCTCCAAATGTATGCAAGGCCCAGCCGTTACTTCCCTTAGCGAATATATTTAACCCGCAATTCCAAATCTTGTAAAACCTGGGAGCGGATAGTCCTAATCCTGTGACATATCTGAAAAATCCGTCGAGCACACCGCCGTGTGTAACCACGATAATTGACTCTCCAGGGTGATTGGAAGCCAATTCATTAATGCACTCAATGCTTCGATTGTAGCGCTGCCGGATGCTTTCTCCTTCGGGAACTTTGTATTCGGCATCTCCGGATTTGAAATGTTCGTAGTCTGAGGGATAGCTTTCACTCATCTGCTGGATGGTCAACCCTTGGAAAATACCAAGGTGTCGTTCCCGCAAACGAGCATCAGTTAGAATTGTATGACCGGTCTCAGCAACAATAGACTCAGCCGTTTGTATGGTTCTGCCCAGATCACTGCTGTATAGGGCGCTCGTTTTAAATGATTTTACAGCTTGGGCAGCAGCTTTGGCCTGATCAATTCCATTGTTGGTCAAGGGGCTGTCATTATGTCCTTGCCATCGGCCTTGGATATTCCATTCTGTTTCTCCGTGGCGGATAACAATTAATGTGGATTCCTGCATGTTCCGAAATCTCCTTGTTTCTATTTTGCACTGAAATAAATATCACCGTAATAAGCTACAGCTTGGGATTGAGAATTATCCGTATCGGTCATTATTGCAATGGCATCGATGTAACGAATTTTCGAATTAAAAGCCTTTTCGAAATCTTTTTGTATGTTTCGCTTTTCCTGTTTCCACTGGCCGGCATACTGGTCACCTGCTTTAACGGCAATCATCCTGGCTTTGTTGCTAAACGGGTTTGGCCAGTCTGATCCTTCCTTGCCGGCAGAAGACCAGACATAGTTGATTGCGTTGACCCCCCAGGGAGACCAGCCGATTCTGACTATAACATATATTCGTGCTGCAAAGTCGTCGCCCGGTTTGATGGTTTCGTCTTCGATATTGAGGGTGCGGTCAATTTTCCAGCTCCAATTCAAATAAGGGGTTTTGTCCAGATCAATATAAACTTGTTTAAGAAAAGCAGAAGCAGTGCCATTGCTTTTGGCCATGATTGCCTGTCTCCCATCCGAAGTTGCCAGGGAATAAGAGGTTCTTCCTTTCAATTCTTTGTTTTTCCAGTCTTCGAGCTTTCCTTCGGAGAATTTTCCGATGAAAATATTGTCGCTTTCTCCATTCAAATGTTGAGAAAGTATGATCAGAAAAAAAACAGCCAAAGCATTTCTTAAGAATTTCATCGTAGCCTCCGAATCAATTTTGTTGAATGAAGATCGGACCGTTTATTTCATGGATACATCTGAAAAAAGCGGAATAATCTTCAAAGAATCAACATTCACAAGGCTTACGGCATTACCCCATATTTCTTCAACTTCTGGTGGAGGGTTCTGCGGGTGATTCCCAGTTGGCGGGCTGTCTCGCTTTTATTTCCACCGGTGATACTCAAGGCATTGAGGATTGCTCTTTTTTCCACCTCTTCCAGAGGGACAATCATTTCGACTTGATTTTCCGACTCTAAAACTGACAGTTTGGCTTCTGCTGTATTGTCCGGCAAAGAAAAATCGGTCTGATCCAAACTGTTCTCGCGACACAATACCACTCCCCGTTCAATGGCATTCATCAATTCCCGTACATTACCCGGCCAGTGATGAGATGTGAGATAATGCATTGCCTGATTGGTAAACGCAGCAATGTTTTTGCCATTTTTCTCAGCAAACATCGTTAAAAAATACTGGGCAAGTAAAGGAATGTCCTCCTGCCTTTCCCTGAGGGGTGGCAGATTAAGCATGACCACATTCAATCTGTAAAAAAGGTCTTCCCTGAATGTTCCGGCTTGAACCATTTCCTGAAGATTTTTGTTTGTGGCGGCGATAAGTCTGACATCCACAGCAATGGTATGTTCTCCTCCCACACGTGTTAGTTCTTTTTCCTGGAGCACTCTTAACAATTTGGCTTGCATGGAAAGCGGCATCTCTCCTATTTCGTCTAAAAAAAGACTGCCCCCGTCAGCCAATAGAAATTTACCATCTTTCCTGCGATCCGCACCGGTGAAGGCTCCCTTTTCATGGCCAAACAATTCGGATTCCAATAGGGACTCCGTAATGGCAGCACAATTGACTTTGACGAAAGCCTTGTCTTTTCTGATGCTGTTGTAATGAATGGCCCCGGCGATCTGTTCCTTTCCCGTTCCGGATTCGCCATTGATTAATACAGTGGCATTGGTAGGAGCAACCTGGGCGACCGTTTCCAGCAGCCTTTTCATCGCAGCGCTGTTGCCGATGATGTTGCGATTGTCAAAATGTTTTCCCAGGCTTTCCTTTAACAAACGGTTTTCTTCCCGCAGTTTGACATGTTCAACAGCGCGCTGCATGACCAGTCGAAGCTTGTCGAAATCAAGGGGCTTCGTTAGGTAGTCATAAGCTCCTTTTTTGATAGCTTCCACGGCAATTTCTATGGAAGAATACGCCGTCATGATGATGACAGGAATGACGGGGTTCAGTCTTTTAATTTCGTTTAAAGCTTCCAAACCGCTGACCTTGAGCATGCGGTTATCCATCAAAATAAGATCATAGCTCCTTCTCTTAACAGCTTTTATGGCTGTAGATCCATCATCCGCTTCAAATAGTTGATAGCCCCAGTCACCCAGGAGGGTTGTCAGCATGGTTCTATGCCCCTGGTCATCATCTACCACCAGGATAGATATTTTTTCAGTCATTTTGGTTCTCCTGGTTGACACTGGGGATGGTAATCGTGAAGGTTGTTCCAATGCCGGTAGTACTTTCCACTTTTATTTTGCCCTGGTGAGCTTCCAGAATATTGTGGACGATTGCCAACCCCAGGCCTGTGCCGGTTGGTTTAGTCGTGTAATATGGGTCGAAAATTTTAGGCAGGTCTTTTTGCTCGATGCCTTTACCGGAGTCAACCACACTGATGCTCACCGTATCGTTAACAGCATCATGCCAATAATCCAATTTAAGAATCCCCTGGGGGTCCATAGCATCGACAGCGTTTAGATAGAGATTTAACAATACCTGGCTGACTTTATCCCTATCGATGTTTACCGAGAACGCTTGATCAGTCTGGGACAAAGATAGTTGTATCTCTTTGTCTTCAAGCTGTTGGGAAACCAAATGAGTCGTATCTTTGATAAATTCTGATATCTCTGTAGGTTGAGGAAAGATCCGAATGGGTCGCGCAAGTTCCAAAAGTTGGCCTACTACCCGGTCCAATCGATCTACTTCGTTTATCATGACATTGGCTGTCTGCCTGTCTTTATCAACTTCCTTGTAGCGATCTCTAAAATAAGTGGCAAATCCCTTGATAGAGCTTAAAGGGTTGCGGATTTCATGAGCCACCCCGGCGGCGAGTCGACCAATACTTGCCAGCTTTTGGCTTCGAACCACTTTTTTTCTCAACTCATGAATCTCCGTGAGATCTTTAAGTAAAACCGCATATCCCACAATCTTGTTTGAATCATCTTTAATTTGGGAAATGCTGATTTCCAGTGGTGATGAATTTTCGGCTGACACATGACAGTTGATTTCTTCACTGATAATACTCCCGATCTGTTCCGATTTTTCTATTAACTCCATTAACTCGGAAGGCAGCATTTTCCTGCTGGGGGCTCCGATTAATTCTTTTGAAGAACTATTTAAAACTTCTTCTGCTGTAGCATTCACAGAGGTTATATGTTGGGTCGCGTCCAGGGATATAAGCCCAATTGGCATATTGTCAACCAAACTATCTGAAAATGCCTTAATTCTGGAAAGAGATGTTTTTGTTGATTGGTAATTTTGAAAGAGAAATAGCAGGATGATTCCCGTTAATCCGGCGATGAATAACAAAGCGCCTGTGATCATACTGTTGATTAGGGTAGCATCACCGGCCTCATCAAGAGATTTCATCT
>JAKSDL010000542.1 GCA_022360105.1 Pseudomonadota bacterium | reverse complement strand
GGCAGGTCTTGGCTTATCGATCACAAGGAAAATTGTTGAAAAACACAACGGAAAGATCTCAGCCAGTAATACAGAATCAGGGTTGGCATTCAGAATTCAAGTACCAACGGTTCGTCTGGATTAGTTCAATAGAATTTGATCAACATGTCTTACGTTGTAGGATGGGCAACTTGTTGCCCATCAACCCGGTGCAAACCCTGCCGGTGGCTATTTGGTTGCAACTGTAGGATGGGCAATTTGTTGCCCATCAACTATACTGCGACAGCTTCCTGTTCCCTTTCCAATAAAGCTAATTCTACAAGAGTTTCTCTTATCCGTTGCCTGTGAGAATCTGAAGATAACGGACACATGGGGAGCCGATAATTTTCCTGCAGCAGTCCGGTCATTGCCATGGCGGCCTTAATCGGAATCGGATTTGTTTCCAGAAACAGGGCTTTAAAAAGAATACTCAATTCGTAGTCCATCCCTTTTGCTGTTTCAAAATCGCCAGTCAAAGCGGCTTCCACCAATGCCACCATTTTGTCCGGAACAATGTTGGATGCAACGGAAACGACTCCGGATCCTCCCAATTCAATCAGCCTCAGGGCTATGTTATCATCTCCGGAAAGGACACTGAAGCTTTCCGGTGTACGATCAATAACGTCTTTCATCTGGTCCAAATCGCCTGATGCCTCCTTGACACCAATCACGTTAGAGCAGGTATCGACTAATTTCAGCAAGGTATCAGTTTCCAGGTTAACGCCTGTTCTTCCCTTGATATTGTAGACAATACAAGGGATATCAATAGAGCTGGCGATCTCGCGAAAGTGCAAAAACAACCCTTGTTGAGTAGGCTTGTTATAGTAAGGATTTACCAGCATAACCACATCTGCACCTGCTTTCTGTGCATGTTGAGATAATCTGACAGCTTCAGCCGTGGAATTACTCCCGGTTCCCGCAACCACGGGGACGCGACCACCGACCAGATCGATCGTCATTTCGATCATGTGATCGTGCTCTTCGTGAGTCAGTGTCGGACTTTCACCGGTAGTCCCACAAGGAACGATGCCGGAAACCCCGGCTTTTATCTGTTTTTGAATCAATTCCGCATACGATTTTTCATCAATTGTTCCATTATCGGCAAAAGGTGTGACAATGGCGGTGAAAACTCCTGTCAGTGACTGATTCATGAGGGCTCCTTATCTTCTTGTGAGTGTGTCAAAAACATCCATTTTGTTAGGATCAAAACCGTTTTGCATTAAATAATGCTGGTTTGTTTTCCAAAAAACATATACATAACAATTAGATCGTGTCGTTTGCGCAACAAAAAGCTCAATACTCTCTGTTATAATATTAACACTTTGTTACTATAATAACACTCAATCAAAAAATCAACATGTCTGTTAGTAAAATTGTAAAAGAGATAGTCCGAGACCAGCCCTATCTCTTGGAAGCCATCAACAGGGGAATCATTCACTTTGGTAATCTCTCTGCAGAATTACGTCCTAAAATTGAAGAGATTCTGCAAAAAAAAGTCACCGATTCTTCTATTATCATGGCACTGCGCAGATATGCGGATGAAGTGCAGGAGCAGTATGAAAAGGAGGGTAACCGCAGGTTATATTGTGAAATTACAATGAAAACAAATATTTGTGACTTCAATGTGGTAAAATCCCCCAGCCTGCTGCAATTGATTCCCTCCTTTTACAACCAGGTCGATCTAAATCGTGGGGATTTTCTAAACGTCACCGTCAGCAATCATGAAATCAGTATAGTTGTAAGCAGGAAACACTTCGATGCCATCAAGAAGAAGCTGAAAGGAGAGGAAATACTTGAAGCCAAATCGGACCTGGTGGCATTGACGATTGTTTTTGACGGTGATTTTTTCAACACCCCGGGTATCACCTATCAGATACTGCAATCACTGGCTTGGAAGAATATCAATATCCTGGAAATAATTTCTACGATGACAGAACTGACCCTGGTGATAAATAAGGAGGACTCAATAAAGAGTTACGAGGTACTGCACGAATTGATTGAAAAATTTTGAACGCCATCCGGCTATCTGACCAGTTTTTCCCTGCACCCCCACCTGGCATATCTTTCGGTTATTTGCGTGTACTCAGGCGAACGCACGATTCGAGCAGTGTCCATGGGAAAAAACTTCTGACCGTTCGGTCCGTCCACATAGATCCCTTCAGCACGATAATTGACTATGGTTATTCCCCCGGTTTTCTCCGTGCAGCGATAGTGATAGACCCCCCTGTAGTCTTTGTAAATAAGCTTAATAGCCAGGGCTGACAGTGGAATCAGCAACGTCAGGACAATAAGGAAGGCAATAGTCTTTTTCGGCGATCTCATGGGTCGTTTGCGAATGGGTTATTTTGTTTGTTGCTTCCAACACTATCAGACATTACCGGAATGATAAAGCGAACAGTATTCACCGGTCCAAATGTAAATGCAAAAAACAACCCTTAAGGCATTTAAGATTTTAGAATGAAGATTTTAGATTTTCTGTAAAGCGGCGACTTCGTTGCCATTTCCATATTTTTTAAATAGAACTCACATTTTTTGCTGTCAGAGAAAGTAAGCTGCATTTGGCTTATGAGTTTTTGAAAAATAAAAAATAAGAAAGCGAAGCTTTCACAAAACAAAAAATTCGAAATCTAAAATCATCAATCTAAAATGTATCACCATTCGTATTTTCCGACGATGGAAATTGCGTTAACGTTGGCAAAAGGGAATCCTCCCAGGTTATGGGTCAGGCCGATCCTGGGGTCTTTCAGTTGACGTTCGCCGGCTCTGCCGAGAAGTTGAAGATACATTTCGTAGATCATCCTCAAACCGGATGCACCGATGGGATGTCCAAAACATTTCAGACCGCCGTCAATCTGGCAGGGCACCTGTCCTTCTGCATCATAAAAACCGTCCATCACGTCTTTGATAGCGCCACCTTCAGGAGAGATGTAAAGATCTTCGTAGGTTACGAATTCCGTGATTGAAAAGCAGTCATGAACTTCAAACATACTGATTTCCTCTCGCGGATTGCTGATACCGGCTTCCTCGTAAGCACGCTTGGAAGCTTGACGGGTTGTAGCAAAATAGGATCCATCCCAGTCTTTGTAACCGCTTTCCTCACCATTGCTCACAGCCAGTTGTAATGCTTTGACACTGACGACATCGGTTTTCCCCATGCTTTTGGCAATTTCAGGCGTGGTCACAATGGCACAGGCCGATCCATCGCTGACCCCGCAACAATCAAAAAGTCCCAACGGATCGGCAATAATAGGAGATGCCATGACTTGCTCAACAGTAACGGGCTTCCTCAAATGCGCCTTGGGATTCTTCGCACCGTTGGCATGACTCTTCACGGACACATGCGCGATGGCACGTTTTAGATCGTCATAATTAACCTTATGTTTGGCACGATAAGCACTGGCCAGCTGTGCAAAGGCACCGGGTGCGGAAATATTGGGTAATGTCTGCCCCGGCAAGGTTCCGCTATTCACACCGTCGATTGCAGGCAATCCTCCGTAACCGGTGTCTTTCAGCTTTTCCATCCCCTGCGCCAGAGCGATGTCAACAGCACCCGATGCCACGGCATAAACAGCTCCCCGAAAGGCTTCCGTGCCGGTAGCGCAATAGTTCTCCACCCTGGTCACCGGAATATAAGGTAACCTCAGGGAGATAGCCAATCCGGGTGCACCTTTCCCGGTACCGATTTCATCATAACACTGACCAAACCAGGCGGCTTGAATCTCGTTTCTGTCAATGCCCGCATCCTCGATACATTCTTCGAAGGCTTCCACCATTAATTCTTCAGGTCCGCAATCCCATCGCTCACCGAACTTGCAACATCCCATTCCCAGGATCGCAACCTTATCTTTGATACCATCCGCCATGTTATGCCTCCTCTTGTTTGATGATTGGTTTGGCTTTCCAATAATACTGGGTAAATCCTCTTTGCTGATCGATGTTGCGGATACGGAATACCATTCTTACCGGCAGACCCACTTCGATTTTGCCATTCTCATAATCGGTAAAATCGAACATTCCCCGACCACCATTGGCAAAGGTCACCATTCCGTAGTGAGCCGGGGGATCGAGAGTATATGTCAGCAGATCGGATGTATAACTCATGATTTCACCCGGTTCATCTGCAAATTCGCAATCTTCCTGGGTATTCACGGCTTTGCAGTCCGGATTCACACAGATTTCCGCCTTGGGAAACTGTGATGTACCACATTTCGTGCAAACACCGCCCACCATTGCCAGAATCATCTTACGGTTTCGATACAAAGTGGATAAGGCGGTTTTCCAGTTTGCTTCTGCCCGAATAGTCCAGTCCTGCTGTAACATCCCTCGATGAGTCAGAAACTTCAGATAATTATGTTCCTCTTTCCTATCAGCTAAAGATCTGCTTATTGCTCTTCTAGCGGACAGTTTTTTGATTTCACCTGTAACTTCAAACAGGATGGCTGAACAACCTTGTCCAAAAGAGACCACAACCAGTTTATCACCCGGTTTTGCCTGTTCAAGAGCTGAAACAAGCATCACCAGGGAGTGAGCAGATCCTGTGTCGCCACATAGGTTATGCATGGTGTCGGATACGCTTTCCGCAGGAATTTCGAACTTCCCGGCGATCTGGAAAGGAACCTTGCCAAATACGCATGGCATGATAAATTTAGCCACTTCCGGACCTGTGATGCCTGTTTTATCCATCAGTCCTTTGATAGCCCGGGGAGCGATCTTCAGGAATCCTTCATCTTTAATCCAGCGTTCTTCCCAGTTGTAATCGAATTTATGGTTGTCTCCCCGGTAGTGATCGACAAAATCATGGGTAACCGTAAAAGAACCTTTGTATTCGGCAATGACATGGTCGCTTCCCAAAAGCAAAGCGGCTGCTCCATCACCCGCCCAAAGCTCATGCAGGTATGCCATTTTGGTAATGCGCCGATCCCCGGAAGCAACCAAAGCGCTCCTATAATCCCCTGATTTCACAGCATTTAATCCGGCCAGCAATGCAGAAGAACCAGCCCTTGTGGAACCGGAAAAATCGGCTGCTTCAATATTCTCATCCAGATTTAATGCCGTGGAAAGAATCCCGGCGTTTAACCTGTCTTCAAAGGGATGATTGATTGAAGCCAGGTAAGCTGCATCAATGGTGCATTTATCAAAGCCCTCAATGCAATTTCTGGAAGCTTCGACAGCCATCGTCAGGCTATCTTCATCCCAGTTTGCCATGGATCGTTCTCCCCCTGCTGCTGCAATCAAGCCGGGTGCCATCCAGGCGTTTGCCCCGTATACTGCGCCACGATTTAACCGCAGTCGGGGTATATACCCTCCAAATGAAACAATACCAACCATTTTCCCCTCCGTTTTTGTTTGTCAGGAAAGACAACATCCCTTGTTTAATCCTGTTTCGGATTACTGAAAGACTTTGGATAGATAGGCAAATGAATCGTTTACGTGGTTGAGTTCCTTTGTTTCTTCCATGCTGGTGATATCTCCCCAAGCCTCTTTAACTTCCTCGACGGCAATATCACGCTTACCATCCCCGATAAATGTTCCCGTACCACAGACAATGGCGGTTCTGCTGAACCAACCGGCTGCACAGTTAAAAATCATATTGGCATCCCGTACCTCTTCCGAAACCAGGTACAGCACCAGGGGCGTTACAAATCTCGGATCAAGCTTGCTGAACACTTCAGGAGGCATAATGTCTTCTGTTAAGCGGGAAGCGGCAATTGGAGCGATAGTATTACACTTGATATTGTATTTGGCTCCTTCGGTATTAACAGAGTGCATCATGCCCACCAAACCCATTTTTGCAGAAGCATAGTTAATCTGGCCAAAATTACCGTATAATCCTGCTCCCGAAGCTGTATTAACAATCCTGCCATAAGCATTTTCCTTCATCAGGGCAAATGCCGGTTGAGTGACATAAAAGGCTCCTTGCAGATGAACATCTACAACCAGTTGCCATTCTTCCGGACTCATTTTAACAATGCTTTTATCACGCAAAATACCAGCGTTGTTAATAAGAATATCCACTTTCCCAAAGGCATCAACAGCCGTTTTGATGATATTCTCACCACCCTCCCTGGTTGCCACCGAATCATAGTTAGCAGTTGCTTCACCACCTGCCGCTTTGATCTCTTCAACAACCAGATCTGCCGCTTTGGAGCTGGCACCCTGGCCATCCCTTGATCCTCCAAGATCGTTAACCACAACCCTGGCCCCTCTTTTTGCCAGCTCAACTGCATATGTTTTACCCAATCCCGTACCTGCACCTGTGACAATGGCAACTTTGCCATCATATCGAATCTCAGACATGTCAACTCCTTTTTTTAAATCTGGTTAACTACTCTTTAAAATCAATAAAATATAAACATTACAGTAATTTGAAATCGTCATGACCAACTCCGGAGACTCCATCAAACAATACCATTTTTTGATTCCATCAAATGATGGGTATATCTTGGTTCCAATCACTTCAAAAGTCAAGCACAGCATTTTAGATTTATGATTTTAGATTTCAGATTTACAGTTCGTGACAACTACGTTGTCAGTTTCAATATTTAAATTGTCGGCAAAGCCGACACCTAACAAAAATCTAAGATCTAAAATCTTACTTCTAAAATGCCCTCCCCCTTCTTTTTTCTTAGCTTTTAACAGTGTTATACTCGTTTGGCAAACGAAAACAGGGAGTATACAACCGCTCTCAAAGGTTGATTAATTCAGACATCCAAACG
>JAKSDL010000207.1 GCA_022360105.1 Pseudomonadota bacterium | reverse complement strand
TCTTAGCAGCCTATAGAGCAGCCTTATTATACAACACATTTTTTAAATAGTGAATTTTTTTGTTTCTTGAACGACATATCGGCTAACCAGGGATTTTTCTAAGGGGTTGATCGGGATAGGGATTATAACTTTAAACTTTGTAGAACTGCACAAGTTTAATGAACTTTGCCTCAGAACAATTTAGCTTAAAATTCAGTATATTATGAGATTGGAGCCATCGATTCGCTTTGAAGGCTCCACAAAGTGTTTGCAATTAAAATGTAAAACTATTCACTTTCTACAAAGCTTCTAAATTTTTGCTTACAAGGCTCCCTTTGACTGATCCCACACCAGAGAACCCGTATTCGACTAATCCTTTTTCTCTGCCGTCTCCTCAAATCTAAAAGGCCTTCAGGAAAAGTCAGTTTTTTTATTGACAAATGACGATTAAAAAAGGCAGTTAAAAAGTAAAACGTTCAACTTTTAATAAAACATATCACATTAGTCGATCAGTGGCCCTAAATGCAGATTGGCGGAAAACAGTCGATCTCACTGCAAACATATGGAACTTCCACATGGTAGCAATCAGGATTTCGGATGGTTGTGTGCAATATATGTGGCCCTGCAGTCAGCTAAATAAAACAAAAACTATCAAAGGTATTTAGTACTCATGGATTTCGAAGATATAATTTCACGGGCAAAGGAATTAATTGCTCATCCAGTTTATTCAGTTTCTGATGATATGGTGTCTTCTGCAGTGGAAAAGATAAAAAGCAAAACTCCTAAATCAGCAGGGTTGTTTAATGAGGCCAAAGAATGCATTCCGGGCGGATCTCAGCATATGATGGCCTGCGGAAATCCCCATTCAATTACCATTAAAAGGTCCTTTGGTGCAGAAATGTGGGATGTGGATGGCAATCAATACCTGGACTATATGATGGCCATGGGACCGATTATCCTGGGGCACAATTATCCTCCCCTGATCGATAAGATGATTGCCGTCATCCGGGACGAGGGTGTGGCCACCGGGCTTGCTTCGGAATGGGAAATCAAGGGAAGCAGGCAGATTAAAAAACATTTTAAGTCGATCGATAGAGTTCGTTATTTCCAATCCGGCACCGAAGCAGATATGGCAGCTGCCAGGTTAGCCCGGGCTTATACCGGCAAGAAGAAGATTGTCCGTGTCGGGGGGGCCTATCATGGTTGGAGCAGTGAGTTTTTATTCGATATGCAGATTCCCTATTCCGGCCCTTTTCAAACCGCAGGAGTGCCCGAGGAGTATTACATGCACGTAGTTGCTGTACCTCCCAATGACGTTGGAGCCTTGGAATCCGCATTCAAGGAAGCAGAACAGCAAGGCGGAGTAGCAGCTTTGTTTTTGGAACCCAGTGGACCGGAGACAGGCGCTATACCGATAGATCCGGGGTTTAACAGAATTGCCAGGGAAGTATGCGATCAACATAAAGCATTGTTGGTGTTCGATGAAGTGGTTACAGGATTCAGGTTGGCCATGGGAGGCGCACAGGAGTTCTACAATGTTGAGGCAGATCTTACCGTACTCGGAAAGCTGATCACACATGGCTTTCCCTCTTCAGGCGCCTTAGGCGGAAGGGAAGAGATCATGGATTGTCTGGCAGGACTGCCCCCGGGAAAACCCAAACCCTTTGTAGCCGGAACCGTAGCAGCAAATCCAATCAGTACCGCAGCGACATACTGGGCAGTTAAGTTTATTGAAGAGGAAAATGCCATAGAGAAAGCCAATCAAAAAGCCATTCAACTTAGCGATGGACTCAATGAAATTTTTGAACGGCTGAAGTTGCCTTTTTTTTCCCACACCTGTGCCTCCCTGGTACATTTTGAAACCACGGCCCCGTTGTTCGTTGATATCAGAAACCAGGAAAAAATAGGAGAAGCCCTGGCACGAAAGCAGGCGGTGGACGATCTGTCGGTTGTTTTGTTGGCTGAAGGCATTCAAACAAAGTATGGCGCCAGGGCATTTACCTGCATGGCCCATACTGATGAAAATATCGCTTATACACTGGAAGTATTTGAAAACATTATGGGTCACATGATTCAAAAGTAAGCAACCAAATAGTTACACATTAACCTTTTCCACTAAGACAAATAGACCAAAGGAGACAAAATGGAATACCCAGTCAGACTA
This sequence comes from Pseudomonadota bacterium, assembly GCA_022360105.1. The sequence continues at coordinate 2,044 of JAKSDL010000207.1, read as the reverse complement.
CTTTTTGCTGATATTCTGATCGAAGCCGGAATTGATCATGTTTTTGGATTACCCGGAGGCAACACGCCCTTTATTTTTGACGGATTTGTAGACAAAAAAGACCACTTCAAAACCTATCTGGCTCGCCATGAAGGCGGTGCTGCTGTGATGGCAGATATGTACTCCAGGATCACGGGCAAGCCGGCTGTTTTGGTCGGGCAGGGTCCATGGATTGCCACCAGCGGAGGATATGGCATCGTTGAGTCCTATATGTCAGGCCTACCTATGATCATCATTTGCGACACCAGCGATTACTATTCCCTTCCCCAGTTCGGTCCTTATCAAAATGCTTCCGGTGACTATGGAGGTGTTGATTTGCAAGCTATGATGAAATCGATGACCAAATTTACCACCCTTGCCACTAATCCTTCGGAGTTTTTACATGGATTGCAGTTGGCCATCAAACATGCGACCACAGGCAGACCCGGACCTGCCGCTGTGCTTATCCGCTGGAATATTCCTTTTGAAAAGATTGACATGGAAAAGGTGCATCCCAAGTTTTATCCTGTATCCGGGTATTTAAAGGACTCACCCCCTTGTCTTTCTCAGCAACATGCCACTGAAATTGCCACACAACTGCTGAATGCCGGCAACCCGATTATGATCTGTGGTCAAGGTGCCAGAGGTTCTAACGCTTATGAAGAGGTAAAAGAACTGGCAGAATTGATAGGGTTACCGGTCGCAACCAGCTACCTTGGCAAAAGCACACTACCTGAAACACATGATTGCGCCCTGGGCACAATGGGAGCCATTGGACAGAAAATTGCCAACTCAAAGGTAATCGAAGCTGATCTGATCCTGACCGTGGGTAGTTCCTTGGCTCCGGATAACACCAAATGGATGGCTGCTGATTATATCAACCCGGAAAAGCAAACTATCATCCAGATAGACATAGACTCCAGAAATACTGGCTGGACTTATCCCATCAGCCTGGGTGTGACTTCTGATGCCAAACTGGCTTTGTCTGCCATCATCGAGAAAATAAAAGAAATTGGCATTCCTTTCGATGTCAACCAGCGCATCGAAAAACTCAAACAGGAAAAGAGTGATGCTGACTATTTTAGTGAAAGTATCCGGAACTCAACGGAAACACCCATAGCTCCGGAGCGGGTGGTAGGAGAACTCAACAAGCTGGTTGGTGAAAATGATCTGCTTGTGCTGGATGGAGGCAATAACCGCATGTGGATAACCCATCACTTTCAAACAAACACCCCGGGACAAATTCTGGCAGGCGGCGGAGCAGCCGCTGTTGGTTATGGTCCTCCTGCTGCTGTCAGCGCCCAATTAACCGCCCCTGATAAAAAAGTCATTTGCATCTGTGGCGATGGCGGAATGATGATGCAGTTGTATGCTATAGAGATGGCAAGGGATCTCAATCTTCCCGTTGTCTTTCTGGTCCTGAACAATTCCTGCCTGGGCAATGTCCGGGATTACCAGGCACCGGAACGCAGAATTGCTACCGAATACTCCCAAACCAATTTTGCAGGTATAGCTGAAGGATCCGGTATCAAAGGTACAAGAGTCGATGATCCGGAAAAACTTCATGATGTTTTAAGCTCGGCTTTAAAATCCAATAAACCGGAACTGATTGAAGTGATCGTTAACGATGAACCTCACTTCAAGCTCATGAGCTAGGGGCATTTTGGATTTTAGAAGTATGATTTAAGATTTACAGGTTGTGAAAGCTCCGCTTTCACATTTTTTGCGCGGATTTGAATAGAAGGATGGGCCCACGGAGTCTTAATGTCATTTGGCGGAATCTGCCCATCATCGTGCACAATAGCATTCACGAAATTCAGGCTACTAGTTAACTGCAAACAGCCAATTGCCAATCGTTAAAATGGATAAACTCACGCAAGGGGCCAGAAAACTGGTTCAACACAATGGCAGGGTAAAACCGGATGAAAAGGTTTTAATCATCACCGACCCATCCCTGCAACCGATAGCCGAATTGGTGACAGCTGAAGCTAAATCCGTTGGTGCAGAAACTGTATTGGTCGTCATG
>JAKSDL010000747.1 GCA_022360105.1 Pseudomonadota bacterium | reverse complement strand
TTGGAAATCTTTTTTTGCTTTTTCAACTCCCTTAGTGCCCTGATTCCGCTAACTGATTGATGGTCCAGATCTTCCCAAAGCTGGGATTGATATTGCTTAGCCCGTTCCCCCAGGGATAACTCGGAGTAAGGCTCTGCCAGGAAGATATTGGTAGAGATAAACGGGCCTAACACCATGTCGACCTGGGGATGCACGGGCAAACGATTATACACGGTCAACACGATAGGGAATACAACGCGCTCGGCACTGTTGGCGTACAGAGTTTCTGAAAACAGGCTTAGGATCAGTGTTGTCAGGCTGATATTCAAGCGACTGGCCTGCTCAACCAATGCCGATCGTTTCCGGGAAGGCAGGGTGTAATGATACCGTGTGCGCTCAAAGCAGACATTTCCCGGTTTCAACACAGGATTCTCCTGCCACTTGAGTTCGGGTTGGGCAGGTAAGTTTTTTAACTTGTTTGTCCAATAAGACAGGTTGTTTTCAAACTGTTGCCCCCGTTCGCGCTGTTTAGCGGCCAACACATATTCCCTGAAACTGAAACCAAGGGTTGGCAACGTATCGATGTTTTTGGAATAAAGTTGAAACCACTGACTGAGCAACAGATACAAACTGGCTGCATCAACAACCCACTCATCAATGCTGAAATGGATAATACTTTTCTTTTTGGATAGCTGGGTAACCTGTATTTCAAAGAGAGGCCATCGACCAGGCTCATAAACCTGGTGAGACATCTGGGAACGAAGAGATGCCAAATGTTTTTCCGTGTCATTTGCCTCGAAGTCTTGCAGATGGTGGAGTTCGATTTCCAGCTCAGGTATCTCTTCTAGCAATTGTTGGTATCCATCTTCGGAAACCCTTGTATGCAAGATATCATGATACTCAACCAGTACTTGCCAGGATGCTTGAAGCCTGGAGATATCCAGCTGATCCACTTCCAGTTCCAGATAGATGTGGCAGCCCACATAGTCCGATTTGTTTCCAAGTAATTTACCGCTTAAAAAAGATTCCTGGATGTCGGTAAGGGGAAACGGTGCAAATTTATCATTGTTTTTATTTGATTCAGCAGTATCGTCAGGGTTTTCCGTTATATCAGCATCGGTACCAGCCAGAAAATCCTCTATTTGTTGCTTGACTGCTGAAAGCGACTCGTTGGTCTCCAGTTGCTGCACCATCTCTTTGAGGTGTCTGGACTTTCCAAGCAAACTCAAAGGAATGTCATGTTTCAATTCCTTTTCCAACTCGTACTTGAGTTTGGTGGCATTGATGGAATCCAAACCGTATTCCAACAGGGGTTTTTCTTCCTGCAGTTCTTCAGAATCAATTCCCAAAAACACGGCTATGCGACTGGTCAGATAAGCCTGTGGCGTGAGTTCTTTTAATCCCCCAAACCTGGTCTGATTCACGGCCAAAGTCTTTTGAGAGGAAGCCGGCTGTTCGGGCCAGTACGACTTTTTCTCGAAAGGATACGTAGGAAGAGAAACACGCCGGGGAAGATCATCTTTGTAGGTCTTTTTCCATGGGACCGATGCACCTTGCACCCAGGCTGCAGCTAGTTTTTCCCATGCATGAACCTTGATGAGTGATTCCAGGGCTTCATTTTCAGATTCGCTTGAGACTTGGTTTGTTTGATCCCCCGCAGAATTCAATGCCGAACCTTCATAGGTGTTGGAGAGCGTGCAGTGGTTATTCCGATTGATGTAAGCATCGCAACATGCCAGTAGTTCTGAATGAGAGGCGGCAACAATAGCGACCCTTTCGCTCATGGCCTTTCTGCCAGCTTGAAGAGTAAAAGCCACTTCATTGAGATTGGTATCGGAGTTTGCTGCGATAAATTCTTTGAAGTTGCTGACTGTATGCACCAATTGCTGTTTGGTGCGAGCTGAAAAAACAAACAAATGGGTTGTTGCCTGCTTTTCCCGGAAGGTCTGTTCTGAGTGCCGGTATTCCTCCAGAATAAGGTGAGCATTGGAGCCACCGGCACCAAAAGAGCTGATGGCAGCCCTGCGCGGTAACTGGCCTTCCCCTGGGTTCCAGGGTGCAAGAACCTTTGAGGCGCAGAAGGGTGAATTCTCCAGGTTTTGATCAAAAGCATCAATGCCGTTTTTTAGCGCAGGCAGGAGCATCTGATGTTTGAATTGCAGCAACACTTTTGTTACCTGTGAAATACCGGATGCAGCTTCCAGATGACCGAGACCGGATTTTAAGGAACCTAAAGCACAAAAACGTTTGTTCGGGGTTGTTTCCGAAAAAACAGCAGATAAGGTTTCTAATTCAATCGCATCACCCGTTGCCGAACCTACCGCGTTCACATCGATGTAGGAAACGGACTCCGGTGAAACATTGGCGTTCCTAAAAGCAGCCGCTATCACCTCTGCCTGGGCATCGGGATTTGGTGCCATAAAGCCGTTGGACTTGCCACCATGGTTGATTGCGATCCCTTTCACCACTGCATGGATATGATCCCCGTCTTTTACTGCGTCTTTAAGCGGCTTGAGTAAAATTGCTCCAACACCCTCTCCCGGCAAATATCCCTTGCCTTCGTCTGTAAACACCTTGATTTCGTCCCCATCTGCGGCCAGTCCTTTCTCGGACAAGTAATGGAATTTATCCGGATGCAGGGTTAAATTGATTCCCCCTGCAATCGCCAGTTTGGATTCTCCTCTTCGAATACTCTCGCAGGCCAGGTAGATTGCCGTTAGGGAAGACGAGCAGGCTGAATCTACGGCCAGACTTGGACCTTTTAGATTCAGGAAATAGGATACCCGATTGGGGATGCTCCAATACGAGGATGGTGTAAGTCCCCAGCGCTGGTAGTCGCTCCACATGGTGCCCAGGAAAACCCCCACCCGGCCCTGAATATCACCATCCTTGGCTTGGAATTCCTCGATGTTGTATCCGGCATCTTCAATCACTTCCCAGGCTGTTTGCAAGAACAAGCGTTCCTGCGGATCAATAGCCACTGCATCTTTCGGAGAAATCTCAAAAAACAGCGGATCGAATTTATCCACATCATCAATAAAAGATCCCCGGCAAGACTCGGTCTGTTCTCCATCAAACAGGCGCTCTGGTGGAAAACTTGTGATAAAATCCTTGTTTTCCTTGAGGTTTTTCCAGAACTGACCAATTGAGGCTGATTTTGGATAACGACCACTGACACCGATAATGGCCAGATCTTCCCTGGATATACCATCATTGGCAGGCAACCCTGAATGATAAAGAGCTCGCTTATTCCGGGGAATATCCGATTGCGGAGAAGCAATCTGCCGAGTCGGAAGGTTGGTTTCGGTGATATCGAGATCCAATAGCCGGTCAATTGTTGCCGGATGATGGAAAAGCAAAAAATCAGCTAATTCACGAATTGTTTTATACTTGTAAAACAGCGAAGGCGAAAGAGAATCGAAATGTTCCTTTAACGAGACCAGTAATTTGCGAAACACTACAGAATCAAGACCGTAATCCGCCAGGTTTTTGTTTTCGTCGATCAACTCAGCTTGCAGGCTGATCTCCCTGGTGATGAGTCCTTTTAAGAAGTTGATAATGTGCGATTTGGAAGAAGGATCGGTGACCGCCTCTTCGGTGTTGGAAAGGCTTAACCGAGTTTCTTTTTCCCGGGAACCACCTTCGTGGTCAATCCAGTAAACCCGATCGTGCAAAAAAGGATAGGTGGGTAATGCTACTTTGTTACTATGACCCTCCCGGTTCAAAGCGTGCCAGTCGATGTCTTTCTCAACCCAGGTTTTGGACAATTCCTCCAGCGACGACTTTTCAAGCTCTTCCGGTGAAGCAATTTGCCTGTCTTCGTCTACAGTACCTCTGAACCACCCGGTGGCGGTATCTTTTTCACTCAGGTAGTTCTCCAAAGCCTTTATCACTTCCGATTTGTCCTCTGCAATCACGGCTAATCGCTCCTGCATGGGTGTGCGACCGGTCTGCAACGTATAGGCAATATCTTTTAATGCTGGTGTTGCAGTGGATTCTTTTAGAAAGTTTTTGAAGTGATTGGCGTAAGTTCTCAAGGTTTCAGTTTCGCGGGCGGAAAGCACTATCAGGTGGGAAGATTCGGAGGATTGCTCCTGTACTGAAGCCCTGGGCGGCGGTTCCTCAAGAATCATGCAGGCGTTGGCGCCTCCGGCGCCGAATGAGTTAATGGCTGCGTACCTGGGATGTCCACCTGTTTCCCAATCCGACAGCTCGGCATTTAACTGAAATGGGCTCTCTTCAAGCTCAAATTCTTCAATGATTCCACTGTCAAACAGAAGTGGGACTCTTTTTTGATATTTGAATTGTAACAACACCTTGATGACCTGCGATATTCCGGCTGCAGATTCCAGATGCCCGATATTCGGTTTCAAAGACCCCAAAGAACAAACATGCTGCTTATCCCAATGCTTTCTGAAAACTTTGAACAGACTGTTCAATTCTGTTTGGTCTGTAATTTCAGCGCCATAGGCAGACATTTCAATATGACTCAGCTGATTCGGAGTCAGATCTGCCTTTGCTAAAACGTTCCGCATCAAATCCGCCTGAGCACCGGAAGAAGGCACTTTGAAGAACATACCGCCACCATTGTGATTGGTGGCGGTGGCTTTAATAACGCCATAAATAGTATCACCTTCATCCAGAGCAGCCACCAGGGGTTTCAACAATAAGGTACCCACACCTTCGCCGGGAATATAGCCTTTGGCTTCCGGCACAAAACACGCGGTTATCTGCTGCTCGGCCAGCAGCTCTTCCTGGGCCAGGTAGAAGTATTTATCAGGATGAAGAGTCAGATTTACACCACCCGCTATTGCCATGTTACATTCGCCTGTCCGCAGGCTTTGGCAAGCCAGATGAATAGCCATTAGTGAAGAGGTACACGCATTATCGATAGATAGGCTGGGCCCTGACAGATCCAGGATGTGCGAGGCCTGGTTTGCCAGGGTAAACTTCATGGTTCGCGTTCCTGCCACTTTGTTACGAACGTAACAGGTCTCATGCACTTGGTAGGCATAGTCTTGCCACATGGACCCTACAAAAAGACCGGTTTTCTTTCTCCTGTCATCGTTTGAATCCCCATAACCGGCGTGTTCAAGAACCGTCCACGCCGATTCGATGAAAAGTCTTTGCTGTGGATCAATGGCCCGGGCACTTTTGGGAGAAATTTTAAACAGCAGAGCGTCAAAACGATCGATGCCCTCAAGAAAACCTCCCCACGGTTTAATATGTTTAAAAGTTCCCTGCCCGTATGTTGAGAAAAAATCGGCATCCCATCTGGTTTCGGGGGTGAGTTCAGTACAAATTTCACCCCGGGAAAGATTTTTCCAAAAAAGATCTTCCGTTTCAGATTTTGGGAACCGCCCGTGATATCCGATAATAGCAATATCTTGCTGGCTTTTGTCGCGTGTCATTGGTTTTTAATCTGTGTACTTTTTAAGCGTTCTCTATCGATCTTCCCTCTTGTGTTCCGGGGAAGACTTTTCATTTGGATGATTTTTGCAGGCAACATGTAAGTCGGCAGGTTGTCCGCACAGAACTCCACTATATCTTCATTGTCTATTTCACGATTATCCACGGTTACATAAAATGCGATCAGTTTGTTCCCGATCACTTCATCCGGTATAGCAACCACGGCGGACTGATGGATCAATTCATGCTGGTGCAGGACACTCTCAATCTCACCCAGCTCCACACGAAAGCCCCTGGTTTTCACCATGTTATCCCGCCGGTTCACATAGATGATTTGCTGATCGTCATTCAGGTAAACCATGTCGCCAGTGAAATAGAAATCGCTTTGCTGATTGTTGATGTTAACGCTTTGAATAGCGGCGGATGTTTTTTCAGGATTATCCCAATAGCCGGCCATCAAACTATCACCCTTGACGATAAGCTCCCCGATTTCCCCGGATTTTACAGGTTGATTGTTTTCATCAACAATATAAATTTCGGCATAGGAGCAGGGTTCACCGATTGGTACTTCTTCTGTGAGTGGATTGGATCGATCCAGATTCAGTTTGAAATAGGTAATGACGTTGGTTTCGGTTGGTCCGTACAGGTTATAGACAGTTTTTTCAGAAAGTTGAGGAGCCAGGTCGTTTATGAATCCAAAGGGAAATACCTCACCTGCATAGATCAATGTTCTGAGAGATGACAACTTATCCGAAAGTTCTTCCCTGTATGGCAGCCATTGAATGATGGCATTGGGCACCGAATACCAGACAGTGATACCGTTTTCTTCAATGAACCGCAGCATGGCATCGGCAAAGTAAGATATACCCGGTGGAATCAGACACAAGGTTGCTCCCGATTTAACAGCTAGAAAAATATCCAAAATGGAAAGATCAAAATGAAAAGGCGCGTGACTGGAAAACACATCGTGCTGGTTGGTTTGCAATAGCTCCATAGCCCAATCAACAAATACCATGGCATTGAGATGTGAGAGCATGACTCCCTTAGGCTTGCCCGTAGATCCGGAGGTATATAAGAGGTATGCCAGGCTATCCCTGGAAATTTCCGGCTTACATAATAATTCCTTTTCCGACTGGTCGATGTCTAACCTATCGAATATGCGCCACTGATCAGGGTATAAGAGCGTATCGGGCACATCTGCAGAGATCGAAACAATCACCTGGGAGACAGGAAATTGTTTCGCAGCATTGTTGATATGCTTAAGGCCGCCATCATCGACCACTATGGCTTGAATATCGCAGTTGGAGCAGATATAAGCGACACGCTCAATTGGCGCTTCAGTATCCAGGGGAACATAGGTTGCACCCGCTTTAAGAATTCCGAAAATAGCAATGACAGCAGCAGGCGATTTGGTGAGATACAATCCGACATTGGAGCCGGGTCCAAATCCATGCTGGTTAAAAAAATTAGCCAGTTGAGAAGACCTTTCATCCAGCTCGCGGTAGGTTATCTCTTCATCTAATAGTCTTATGGCAACACGATCACTGTATTTAGCAGCAGAAACAGAAAGATAGTCTTGCAAAAACATGGTGCCCCCTCCCTTGATTTTTGCCCTTAAAATTCGAAATGGTTGGATCTTTAACTTGCTTTAAAACGAAATTGTTTCTATTCCATCAGTTCAGCGATGATGTTTTTCATAATCTCGGATGTACCTGAATAAAACAGGCCTCCCATAGAATCCCTTAATTGTCGTTCATACTTGTAATCACAGGTGTAGCCGTACCCGCCATGAATCTTCATAGCGAACATGCTGTTCTTTACACTGCACTCACTGACAAATAGTTTGGCAATGGAAGAATCCTGGTAAGCATTCCGTCCTTTTGATTTCAGCCACCCTACTTTGTAAACCAGCATTCTTGCAGCTTCCAGGTTAACCTTCATTTCAGCAAGCATGTTGGAAACAGATTGGAATTCGCTTATTGACTTCCCGAATTGTTTGCGTTTTCTGGCATAATCCGTACAGTCTTCCAGCTGCTTTTCCATCAACCCGATTTGAGTGGCCAGAATAAAGGCCCGTTCCCCATCCATGGCATGATTAAAAATCATCTCCCCCATTCCTTCTTCGCCAACAAGATTTTCCCTGGGGACCTGACATTGTTCAAAAAACAGCTCGTTAAAAGGGGATGTTCTTAAGCCCATCTTGGTGATGTTTTTTGATACGGTAAAACCGGGTGTTCCCCTCTCCACAATAATGGCGCTGATCTTATCATTTTCAGCATCACTGTTTTTCGTTTTAACAAATACCAGCACGGCATCGGCTATCTCTCCATTGGTAATAAAGGTTTTACTGCCGTTAATCACATAATAGTCCCCAACCAATTCGGCTGTAGTCGTTAAATTCAGTGCATCTGATCCTGAGCCGGGTTCCGTCATTGCATGCACACCTATGGTCGAACCGTCACAAGCCCCGGGAAAATACTTGGTTTTCTGTTCTTCCGACCCAAACGTAACGAGCGGCTCAACAAAACTCCAGATATGTGCATTGATTGAAAAGAGAAGTCCTGAGTCTTTCGCTCCGTAACCCAGTCCTTCCATCACTGCAACACAAGACAAAAAATCCAGTTCCTGCCCTCCCAGTGATTCGGGGGCTGTAATCCCTTGTGCGCCAAATTCGGCATACGTTCGCCACCGTTCATGCAAAAATGTGCTTTCCCTATCCAATTCCTCTATATTTTCCGGGTTTTCCTGCTTGGCAAAACTGATTGCACCTTTCCTAAGATCCCGTTGTTCTTTTGTCCATCCGAATTCCATTATCCCTCTTACTTGTTCTGCGTCTTAACCGTCTCTGATTAGGTTGTAAGTGTGTTACACACGGAGACGGGTTATAAGCTGCTGATTGTTCACAATAAAAGTGTTTTTAATCGTTATTTTTAAATATTAGATTATTATCAATTGGTGATTTTATTTTTATATGCTTATTTTTTGCTTATAAAACCTTTTTTTATAATAAATCAATTGAATTTATATTCAAGACATCCTGTTTTCTTCTTTTTTCCTGAATTTATTACTGGTAAATCTTTCCTAGTTACAGCCAGTCCTTTTTGATAAGTTTTTTATCTAATCTTTTGATTTTAGTTTAATTAATTATGAGCAATTTTTAGAAATCAAAACAGATCCAGATATTATCGCTTAATAGCTATCTAATCTTTATTACTGATCATCAACGCACAAAACAATTGTAGACGTTTGAAACTGGTGCCAATTTACAAACTTATCTCCTAATAACTACTATTTTTTCATTTTGCGATATTATTCACTAAAAATGAGAGCTATTAATGAGGT
>JAKSDL010000392.1 GCA_022360105.1 Pseudomonadota bacterium | reverse complement strand
GGAGAGGAGCCGGACCGCTGCACCGGGGGTGAAATAGTGAATCTCCTCCCGCAGAGCGGGAGGCCTCAGGAAGCCCCCTAAAAGGGGGCAATTACGTTCGGAAAGCCCCATAGGGGCTAATGGTTAACGGCTATTCGAAGTCAAATTCCATTTGCTTTTCTTTTTCTTCCTGATGGCGGATGTATTTACGTATGGTTTCTTCATCCAATCCAACAGTACTCACGCAGTATCCCCTTGCCCAAAAATGCAAGCCTTTCGGCTTGTTAACTTTGAGCAAATTCCGATGAATACGAACTGCACTCTTCCCTTTCAGGAATCCGATTATAAATGCTACGCTGAACTTTGGTGGGATACTCAGACACATATGGACATGGTCTGGCATCAAGTGCCCTTCCACTACCTCAAACACCTTTTTGCCGACAGAGGTCGCGTATGATTTCACCAACACGCCTCTTAAATTTCCCGTACAATCTCTTTTTACGGTACTTTGGAACTATGACCACATGGTATTTGCATTATGTGCAGTAAAATTTTATGTTGAGTGATAGGGGGATACCCTCTCTATTCCTGTATGCACACTTTGATTCGCTGCACATAACATTCAATAATTAGCCTCAATGGTGGCAATGATTGTCACCTGTAATTAAAGGAGGCTTATTATGAATTCGATCCTTGTTTCAAAATTAACAGATTTCAAAAATATTGAGTTGCTTATTTCAAATGCTGCCAAGCATTTGGAAAGCTTGGGCTACAAGCAAGGGACCATAAAAAATTATCAATACGTATGGGATGAATTTGTTCATTTTGTTCAAAAAAATTCGGATAAGGAAATATTTTCAACCGGCCTTGTTGTTCAGTTCCTTAATAACCACGGAATAACAGACAAAATTGAATCCAATATGACATTTCGTCAACGGCACATAAGGAATGTAATGCACGCTCTCACAGATTTTGCCCTACATGGATGTATTCAGCGCCGCACTTATGTTGTTGAAAAAATAAAACTATCCGATAACATGGAAAAAAGTCTGGCAGGGTATGAACAATTTTGCCATGAACAATTGTGGAGTCCATCGGGAACCATACGCTCCCGTAAGCGGAATGTCACCCGATTCCTCCATTATCTCAATTCTCACGGCATAGTATCGGTCATGGAAATTGAGGCACCAATACTTTCCCGGTTTGTGACATCATGTGCTCACTTGAAACCTGCAACCATCGCTAATTTGATTTCTTCTATTCGGTCATTTCTACGTTAGGGGCCAAGAAAAAAATAAAACCGCCATCTCTCGATTTAATAACAAGGGATATCAACAGCCCATTTCTCAATACCCTTCACTCGTTCAATTTTCTGTTCTAATTTTCGCATGGCCTTCTTGGTTAACTTAACACCTTTTTCATATGTTCGAGTTACTAATTTTACAACAGGGCAAATGCCATTGTAAGTCATGGTTCTTGCCAAACCAATCACTTTCTCAACACTGTATAATAATTCGCCTTTCCAGTGATTTTCCAGTATTCCCCACAATCTCTCAATAGGGTTGTACTTGCTGTGATAGGGGGGATAATAAATCAAGCTGATGCTGACCTCATGTATAATCGCAAAAGAAATAAGCCTTTTCATAAATTGGCTCCTGTGGCTGTTATTATCAGGCCCATTGTCAGCGTTTATAGCAATCGTATGCGGATTGAAACGGGCTTTGAGCATTGGCCAAATGTCTTCTAAACAATCAATCATGAAATCAGAGGTAGCATAACTTTCTGTAATGAATAAAAAGCTTTCATCATATGCCGGCAAAAAGATACCGAAAGGTTTCAATATGGTATCTGGTTGAAAATCATGATCACTCGCTTTAATTCTTTGCCGGTTGTATCCGCCCCTGGAAAAGGGACCAACTTTAACGTTTGCCTTGGTATCGATAGAAATGCGTATAACCCCTTCTGTTTCATCAGCCAGTCGGTTTGCTGTATGCACATGGCGAAAAATGGCATCTGTCTCCGCTATTTTTTTTTAGGTTCTGTTTTAGCAACTTTTTTCAAACTGTAACCTAACTGGTTGAGTTTGTTGCTTATCGTTCTGACTGTCGGCATCTGTTCCAGGGAATATTTTTTGTCTTCAATCAATCGACGCCAAACCTCCCCCGCAGTTAGCGGCGAATATAGTTGGGTTGTTCGAAAGGTTGGATCACACTGGCTTTCCGGCTCGACAATGTCTTTTATATCATCAAGCAAATTGGGGAGTTTTTCTTCGATACTTTTCCGCCCACGACCTGAATAATTATCTATACAGTCGAAGCCAGTATCCATTTCTTTTGTCCCTTTTATGATGACTTTTCTATCCCAACCCAATTCTCTTTCAGCACGTCGTTGGCCTCCCTTCCCCATAAGACGGACTACTTTGGCCATGAATTTACGTCGTTCACTGCTTTTCAGTTTGTCTCGGGTTTCGTTCAAGAAACGTTTTAATTCTGGGGATAAAGTATTTGTTTTGTCAAGATTCAACAATTCAGGATGATCTATCATGTTCTCCCTTTCTTTAAAGTATCCATGATGATCATAAGTTGTATGGATTGAGTTGTCTATAGCTTTGCTATTATTTTTACATCCTCTTTCATAGCAGTGGCTTTAATTTTTTCCACCCCCCTAAAAGGAAACATCTCCCCGGTGTAAATATTTTGAAGAAAGGGCCTGAGATGCCTTACGTATACAGATGCGCTCGTGTCGGTAATGCCACACACCTTTATTAAATGTTCTTGGAATATCTGCAGTATGTTATCTTCGGGTAGGACAGGTTCACAAGCCGGAGGCACAAGATCCATCTCTCTTAATACACGCAAAAAATTATTTAAAGCTGCATGACAATTACGGTATGAATCTTTTCCGCGAACACCACAGGTGCAGGATCCAAAATGATCATAGAATTCTTTGATCGTTGCTTCACTCACCTCTTTAAGTTCGGCAAAGTGACCGTACCAATAACAAAAATGTTTAATTACCCGGATATAGTCCTTCGAAACTCGATGGGTATGTCCGGTTGCCGATAGGTTCTCTTCAAGACGATGTATTGCCTTATCGAATGAACTAATCAACACCTCTCTTTTCTTAACTATGGGTTGTTCCATAATATCCTCCCTGCTTATGGATTGCTGAAGGATACTATTATAATGTAAAGGAAGGAGAGAGTTTTATGAATGGAATCGCTTGAAAATTAACAAGTTGAAACCATAACACATCTATAACTTACCATAATATGCTACTTTACATTAAGACGCTCAATGATCCCCCCTCCGGCCGGATCTCCCGCTTTCCTGTATATCAGCTGGATACCGGTCCGGTAGCAGGCCGCCTTAAGGCCGGTTGAATGGTACACTTTGGCATTATCAAGGTATAAACCAAGTGGCCCTCCATGCACTGCCAGGGCACTCAACAATGTGTCGATCAAGACGTCCAAATTTTGCCGATAGTAGTATCGCGCTGCAACGACATGCCGGCTGTAGCAGTCAATAAACGCCGACAAATAAGTCGGGACCGCGTCTGAACCGTTGACTACGTATGGCCCCTCTTCAAAATCGCCGACCCAAAGGTCATGTGAGTTTTCACGGCTCCAGCGTTTGCG
>JAKSDL010000533.1 GCA_022360105.1 Pseudomonadota bacterium | reverse complement strand
TCGGAACATGTCATTATCGAGTTTCCTCGAAAAGCTAAAGAAAAGATGATGTACGGAGACACTATTAAGATCTTCGCCAAAGGCCAGGGACTGCTGCTTGAGGATTATCCGGAAATCAAATGCTTTAATCTTGATCCCGAACTTCTGAACAAGATGAAGATCAAAAAATCGGGCAAAACAAAACTTAAAGTTCCAGTCACAACCATTGCACCTGCCGAATGCATGGGATCCGGGCTCGGTGTTGCTCATGCTGCCAAGGGGGATTATGATATTATGACAAGTGATCCAGCCAGCGTTAAGAAATATAAACTTGATAAAATGAGATTCGGAGATATTGTTGCCCTGATGGATCATGATAATCGCTATGGCCGGGCTTTTAGAAAAGGTGCTATGACGATTGGTATTGTTGTTCATAGTGATTGTCTGCGAGCTGGTCATGGACCGGGAATAGCGACATTGTTAACCTGCGCGGAGCCTTTGATTGAGCCGGTGATCGATGCCAAGGCAAATATAGTGAATTATATGAAAAGTGGGGGGAGGGCTCAGAAGAAATAATGTCCGTAACTCCATATCGATGTTTTTGATGCATAATGATGGTAATCCTAGAATTCGAGTTGGTGGGTTCGTCCCTTCGTTCGAAGCTGCAAGTTTCGCTTCTCATAACCCACCCTACAACTTTCAGTAGAAACGAAATCAGGTCTAATCATGAAAAGATATCTGTTGCTGATCATCAGCATAGTATTGGTGCCGTTCTCTTCAACATTTGCCGGAGAGGCGGATGTAATTAGAGTTAAAGTATCTCAGCAAAGTAATGGCAGCTTTCGATTTGATGTGACTGTCAGGCACGCTGACACGGGTTGGAAGCATTATGCTGATAAATGGGATGTTGTTGATGAGGCAGGAAACGTCCTGGGAACCAGGGTGTTGTATCATCCCCATGTGGACGAACAACCCTTTACCAGAAGCCTGGGGAATGTAAAAATCCCCGAAAATATCAATAAGGTAATCATCCGGGCCCATGACTCTGTTCATGGGTATGGAGGAAAGACAAAAGAAGTGATTTTGAAACGCTGATTTTTTTTAGAGATCAGCATTTCGAATGAATGGCAGATCTACCCCATGGCTTCAGAGGTACCAGGCACTTTTTTCCAAATGGCATGTTCCACCTGGCCAAGATGGCTAAATACGCTCACAAAATCCCTACCTATACCTGTTTTTTGGGGAGAAACAGAAGATGTATCTCTTTGCAGATGAATCGCCCAATTGGTGTTTACCTTGGTGCTTCGATACAAGGAAAGTTTGACCTGACGCTCTCTTTCACCTTCCAAAAGCGATCTGATTTCCTTAATAATTTGATACAATCGATTTTTGTCTTCCGGTAAATCCAACGACAGACTTATAGCTTCAATCCAGCTCATTGTTCTTGATTTATTCTGCATAACCTCGTCTTTTTCTGGGGGAGTTAGAAAAGATTATAGGGGATAAATTCGAGAAGTGTGCCAAATTGGTTGGCGGTTGGCGGTTGGCGGTTGGCGGTTGGCGGTTGGCGGTTGGCGGTTGGCGGTTGGCGGTTGGCGGTTGGCGGTTGGCGGTTGGCGGT
>JAKSDL010000664.1 GCA_022360105.1 Pseudomonadota bacterium | reverse complement strand
GCACAGAGTTAAAGCGAATATCGGCGGCCATATAAATCATCTACCGCAAAAACAGGTGCGAAACTTGAGTTAATAATTAACCAGTATTACAAACGAAAGATCAGGAATAGCAGATCCTAGAATGTATAAAATGGACAGCTTTGCTGTCACAGCCTGAAAATCTAAGATCTAAAATCATAAATCTAAAATGTCAGTTAGTGAAGCTGTCACAGCCTGAAAACCTGAGATCTAAAATCATAAATCTATAATGTCAGTCAGTGAAGCTGTCACAGCCTGAAACCTGAGATCTAAAATCATAAATCTAAAATGTCTTTTAAAGAGTTAGTGAGTGATCAAGCCTCTGTTGAGGCGTTAGAAAAAGCATCCCTGGATTGCGTTGAAACCTGTTTTGATCGCATGGGATCTCAAAAGAACCAATGCAAATTCGGTAAGAAGGGAATTTGCTGTCGCATCTGTCACATGGGGCCTTGTAAAATCACCCCAAAAGTCACCAGGGGGGTCTGCGGCGCTGATGCTGATACTATTGTGGCCAGAAACTATCTTAGGGAAGTTGTCGGGGGAACGGCTGCCCACTCCGATCATGGTCGTCATCTGGTGTTGCGCTTAAAAAAAGTGGCTCAAGGCAATGGTGGCGGATATGAAATCAAAGATGAACAGGCTTTGCGCAGGGCAGCCAGGGACTACAAAATCGAAGAGGAAGGAAGAGCAAAAGAGGAGGTAGCCCTGGATCTTGCCAATTTGTTTTTGGATGAGTTCATGCGGCAAGAGGAATCCCTGGAAACGCTGGTATTGGCGCCGTTAAAACGACAGGCTATATGGACTAACAATGAAGTAGCTCCACTTGGAATTGACCGTATGGTTGTGGAATCGATGCATCGCACAACCATGGGGGTGGATCACGATTATAAAAACCTGTTGTTGCAAGCTTTCAGAACTTCACTGGCTGATGGATGGGGTGGCTCCCGCATTGCCATGATCGTTTCAGACATTCTGTTTGGCACTCCCTCTCCGGTTAGAAGTGATGCCAACCTTGGGGTGCTGGGTGAGAAGACCGTCAATATCCTGGTACACGGTCACGAACCTGAACTATCGGAAATTCTTGCTGTTGTTTCAAAAGATCCCGAAATGATCAACTTAGCAAAACAGGCCGGGGCCGAAGGTATTACCCTGGCAGGTATCTGTTGTACAGCAAATGAGATATTGATGCGACACGGCATCCCTGTCGCCGGTAGTTTTCTCCAACAGGAATTAGCGGTGGTTACAGGAGCTGTGGAAACCATGGTGATTGATGTTCAGTGTTGTATGCCCAGTTTGCCGGAGATTGCAGCTGCTTACCACACCGACATAGTTTCAACCACTGACATCGCCAAAACGTCCGGAGCAACCCATCTTTCCTTTAAAGCAGACGATGCTTTTGCCTCAGCCAAAAACATCGTCAAAAGAGCGATCGATAATTATAAACACAGGGACCCCTCAAAGGTCGCAATTCCACGCGCTCAAAGCCCGGTGATTGGAGGTTTTAGTGTCGATGCCATTAAGTATATGCTGGGTGGGCGTTTCAGGGGGTCTTTCCGACCGTTAAATGATTCCATTATGGCAGGCAGGATCAGGGGGGTGGTTGGCATTGTTGGTTGTAACAATCCAAAAACCAAAACCGATGCTTATATCAATGTTGTAACCAGGGAGTTGATTGCCAACAACGTCCTGGTTTTAAAGACAGGCTGTGCCGCAGTTGCCTCAGCCAAACAGGGAATGTTGCTGCCTGAAGCTGCCCTGGAAGATGCCGGAGCTGGTCTCAAGGAGGTTTGCGAAGCCGTGGGAATGCCACCTGTGCTGCATATGGGAAGTTGTGTTGATAATTCTCGAATTTTGGAAGCGGCTGTAGAAATTGTTAAAGAAGGGGGGCTGGGAGATGACATCTCACAAGTTCCGGCTGTGGGCATTGCTCCTGAATGGATGAGCGAAAAAGCAGTTGCCATTGGCACCTATTTTGTGGCTTCGGGTGTTGATGTGATTTTAGGTCAACCCTTTAGTATTGGTGGATCGGACAGTGTTACCCGGTTTTTAAATGAATCCTGTAACGAGCTATTCGGTGCTTCTTTTCACGACTGTGAGGATCCTCATATGGCTGTGAAGAAAACCTTGGAGATACTGGATGAGGCCAGGGAAAACCTGGGAATAAATACCAAGCAGGAACGAAAACTCTACGATATGGATGACAGGAGGAAACTAGATGTCTAAATTTATCTGCACCAGCGCCATCGACGGAGCAGTTGAATGGATCGCCAAGGCTGAAACTAAGCTGAATGAAGCCATCAAAGCAAAAGGAGAACACGCGGAAGTGGCTTTTCCGGGGACCGCTTATTTCCTGCCAATCATCCACTCATTTACCGGGGATGAAGTCAAGACCGTGGGAGACCTCAGGTTGATCTTAAAAGAATCCAAGCAGTTGATGCCGGCAAGACCGGCTGAAAATAACTGGTTACCATATCTCGGCAATGCCATGGATGCCGGAGTAGCTGCCCTGTTTGCCTGTGAGATTATTGAGGTCTGTAAATATTTAATGGGTCCTGATCCGGTTAATGACATCTGGCTGGGAGCTGCAAACGATGTCATTATGCGGGAGCGGGGTGTTGAGTTTGTAGATGGCACTGCCCCGGGTTTTGCAGCGATTACCGGAGCTGCACCAACTAACCGGATTGCTGTACAGATCGCTAAAGAGCTGCAAGAGAAGAACTTATATGTCTTCATGGCGGGGTGCACCGATGGAAAACAATTTGCAGAACAATTGGCGGAAGAAGGTATCCAACTGGGTTGGGAAACGCGGCTGGTGCCGTTTGGCAAAGATGTATCCGCCCTGGTGTATGCCCTTGGGTTTGCAAACAGGGCAGCCTTGTCTTTTGGGGGTGTTAAACCCGGAGATTATGAGGCTAACCTGAAATATAATAAAAACAGGATTTTCGCTTTTGTGCTGGCTTTCGGAGAAGTCACCCCGGACAAATACTCGGTTGCCGCCGGGGCCATCAATTATGGCTTTCCTGTTATAGCCGATACAGATATTCCGGAGATCCTTCCCACCGGAATCTGCACTTATGAACATGTCGTGTCCAGGGTTCCTCACGAGAATATGGTGGAAAAGCCCTTGAAGTTCGGGGATGCAAAATCAAAATCACCAAGGTTCCCATACCGGTTCCTTACGGTGCTGCCTTTGAAGGCGAACGGATTCGCAAGTCTGATATCCGGGCTGAATTCGGAGGAAACCTGACGGATGCCTTCGAATTTGTAACCTCTGTGGATATGGACAGCATAACAGACGGAGAAGTCGAACTGATCGGACCGGATATCGACCAGGTGGAAGAAGGATCTGCCCTGCCGCTTGCGATTTGGGTAGAAGTGGCCGGAAGGAAAATGCAACCTGATTTCGAACCCATTCTGGAAAGACAGGTTCATCATCTGGTGAACGGAGCGGAAGGCATTTGGCATATGGGGCAGCGGGACATTGTCTGGACTCGTGTTTCCAAAGACGGATTTAAAAAGGGACTACGTTTGCGACATTACGCGGATATTCTTCATGCCAAATTTATTTCCGATTATCCGGCAATTGTGGATAAAGTTAAAGTCACTCTGGTGACCGATGCCAAGGAAGTAGCCAGGCGCCTTGCCATGGCCCGAAGCGTTTACAAGGAAAGGAATCAACGTCTGTCCCAAATGACTGACGAATCTGTGGATATATTCTATTCCTGCCTGCTGTGCCAGTCTTTTGCGCCGAACCATGTCTGTATTATCACTCCGGAGCGGTTGGGTCTTTGTGGCGCTTACAATTGGCTGGATGGAAAAGCCGCCTATGAAATTGATGAGACTGGTCCCAATCAGCCTGTAAAAAAGGGAGACCTGATTGATCCTGTCAAAGGGGTCTGGCAGGGTGTTAATGATTATGTTTATGCGAACAGTCACAAAACCGTGGAGGCCTTTTGTGCCTATTCCATCATGGACAGACCCATGACCAGTTGCGGTTGTTTTGAAGTGATCTGCGCTTATGTACCTGAATGTAACGGAATTATGGTGGTCAATCGCGAATTCCAGGGTGATACGCCAATTGGAATGACCTTTTCAACCCTGGCGGGGAATGTGGGAGGTGGACAGCAAACTCCGGGATTTATGGGCGTGGGGAAGGTATTTCTGACTTCCCGCAAATTTCTGGCTGCTGATGGTGGCTTTAAACGCCTGGTATGGATGCCTACCGATCTCAAAAATCAATTGGGAAGTGAACTTAAACATTTATTTGAAGAGCAACAACTGGGCGATTTGTTTGAGCAGATTGCTGATGAATCCATCGCGACTGATCCCTCGGAAATCAGATCCTATATGGAAACAGTCGGTCATCCGGCGTTAGACATGGAAGATATGAGTTTATTGGGCGAATCTCAGGCTGAAACCACCTCAATTGACGCCGGGGAAACAGTCAATCAAGAAAACAAAGAACCGGAACCGGTCAAAGCAGTTGAGCCGGAGGAGTTAGTTCCGGCACAGCTGACCAAAGAATTAATTACCAGTATCAAAAATGAGGTACGAGAAGAATTGGTAGCAGAGGTTAAAAAGTCTATAACCAGCGAGATTGTGAGTGATATCATTAACACCCTCAGTACAAAATTTCTGGATCAGCCAATTGAGGCAGAACCGATTAAAACTGAATCCTCTGAAACATCAACCATCAAGGTAACAACTCCGGAACCAGCCGGACCCAAAGCTTCTGAACGCTTGGCGGAAGTAAATTCGTTCACCATACCAGTCGAAAAGAATGAACTTCCCATTTGGGAAGTTACGCTGGGTGCTACATCAGAAAATGGGGGAACACGGACGATGACCCACACGGTTGGAGGAGAAACCTGCATGCCGTTCCATTTATGGGAAGGGGAGATGCCGCGTAAACCACTGGTAGCCCTTGAAGTGTTTGATTCTGTCAGCGATAAATACCCGCCTGTTTTGCGGGCTATCTATGGTGATTCTCTGGATTCACCGGCCGAAATGGCGAAACGATGTGTGGATGAGTTTGGTGCTGATTTAATCAGTGTCCGTTTGGAGGGAACACATCCGGAAAAAGGAAATAAAAGCGCT
>JAKSDL010000255.1 GCA_022360105.1 Pseudomonadota bacterium | reverse complement strand
TATTGCAGTTTTCACCCTTTTTTTTATGGCAGGGACAAATCTATTTGCCATAGATAAATTGTATACTGACGATAAAGGATTTCGACATTTTACTTGTGGAGCGAATATGCGTGGTGCTCAGATTGCTATCAAGGATATTGGTAGAAATCGTTTCCGAGTCAAATCCAGTGTTTACGGAGGAATATTAACACTGGACCCTGACGAAATAGAGAGTAAATGGTGCACCGGTTTGCTGGGTGCAGTCCGGGTGCTTTGCGGATACTGCGAAAAGCCGACAACCGAAGGAAGGGTGGAAGATCGACGAAAACAACTAGGATTACACAGTGCAGAATAACGAATTGACCAGGGAAATTAAAAACAGGGTGTGTACCTTGACTCTCAACAGGCCGGAGAAAAGGAATTCTCTTTCCCCCCAACTATTAAAAGAACTAACGGCAACACTCAACCAGCTGGCACAAGAAGACGAAGTAAGAGTAGTTGTTATCAAAGGCTCAGGCGACAAAGCTTTTTGTGCAGGCTACGATTTAAATCTATTGCCCACTGGTGATGATGCCAATGAAGACGGTGAAGGAATCAATCCTTTTGAAATTGCCATGGATGCTGTCTTGCGTTTTCCTTATCCGGTAATAGCCATGATGAATGGCTATGCCTTTGGAGGCGGTTGCGACCTGGCTGTTTCCTGTGATATTCGTATTGGAGCAGAAGATATCAGAATTGGCATGGTTCCGGCGAAATTAGGTGTGGTTTATTCAGCCAGCGGTTTAAAACGATTTATCCGCATACTCGGACAGGGAAGAACTCGTGAGCTGTTTTTTACCGGTCGTCATTTTTTTGCTCCCTTCCTCAAGGAAATCGGGTATTTAAACTACATGCTGCCGAGGGATGAGCTGGAATCATTTACCTATGCCATGGCAGAGGAAATCGCAAACAATTCTCCGCTTTCATTAAAAGGCACAAAAAAAGTACTGGGAATGATCGATGATGCCGCTCCCTTAAGTGAGTCTGAGTTGAAAGAAGCAGAGGGCATAGCTAATCAATCGTTTCTCAGCGAGGATCTGAAAGAGGGACAAGCTGCCTTTTTTGAAAAAAGGCAGCCTGTTTTTAAGGGAAGATGACTAAAACCTCTTGCCTAGGCCAATAACATTGTCATCCAAGAATCCTATCCTTTTATAAAATTCGATGACCCCTGTGTTGGTGGTTCGGACTTGAATATTCAGTTTCGGACAGCCAATCTCTTTGAGTTTTTGTTCCGCCACTTCCATCATTTTTCTTCCCAGTCCCAGGCGTTGCCTGGAAGGTGAGACTGCCAGATAGTTGATCCAACCTCGATGTCCCTCATACCCGACCATAGCTGTTGCCACAATGTCATTTTCGATAGTTCCGACCAGCATTAGATCTGGCTGAAATGCCATTTTTAGTTTGATATCGTTTTGGGGATTGTTTTGCGGTACCACCAGGTTGCAGTCGATCCAGAGCTGAATGACTGCAGATTCGTCAGATTCCCGGTAGGGTCTGATCTCCAATTGTTCTGTTGTCATCTTTCTCCTGCGTGTTTAATCCAGTGCATGTTTACCTGTGAGTTCTTCAACCTCAATTTTAACCACCACGGTCTTCTCCAGCATTTTCGGTTTGTATTCCCATGTTTCGCTTGAATATTGACTCATAATGATATCCAAAGCCTCAATTTTAGCTTCCTGATCTTCGATGAAACTGGCAATACCGCGACCAATGACACTTTTGTATATCATACCCCAGTTACAGGCCTTATCTGCTTTGACAATTTCACTGTCAATAACCATGGAGAAGCTGACGTTAGGGTTTTTTTTTATTAATTGTAGTTTTTTGCCTTCGGCTGCGGAATGAAAATACAATACGTTATCCCGATACCCGAAATTAAGCGGGACAACATAGGGAATGTTGTTGCCCGACATGGCCAGAAAACAGATTTCAGCTTTGGCGATGATTGATTCCATGGTAGATAGTTCTTGAATTTGTTTTTCTTTTCTTCTCATGGGGTTCCTTTTTATTAAAAAATTTATCTTTTAGATATTGTAGGTTTAACTCCATCCATCTATTGGTGGTGAGGAATAAGTTGAAATTATCAACGTTGGTGGATCTGCTTCGCTTGATCCACCCTACAACCGATTTAGCATTTTGAAATAAAACCAGATCTTCAGATGTCATTGGAGGGTGGATCCAGGAGTGTAATCGCGGATCCAGCTCTGAATCTGATTCGGCTATTTCAAATAAAATGGCAAATTGTGGGATTATGGGGAGGGTCACCGGATGTATTCCGCTATAGCCATGTGGGTTTTGGCCATAGCAGCGGGTTTAACCTCCATAGTAATCGTTGAATTGTATCCTTTGTTTTTGAGAATGGAAAAAATCTTGGGATAGTCCACAATACCTTCACCCAGGGGCAGGTGCAGATCATCTTTTACGGTAGTGCCACCAAGATTATCGTGGACATGCAAGTGTTCAATCTTGTCAAAAACATGTTCCATAAAACCAAAACTGGTATTCTCTTTACTGAGCAATTGACCATGCCCGATATCCATGGTCATTTTTAATTCGGGTATTTTCTTGAAGTAGTCCCTGAAGCTTTCCTGGCGGGCAGTGAGATTTTCCAGGCATAGGATTATCCCATTTTCAATAGCGTGTTCAACCAATTCACCAAGCATTTTGATCTTTTCATCAATCACTTCTTGCTTTGCCCATCGTTTATCCATCCAGAAGTGGACGGTACCTTTTTTGATTCCCAGCTTTGGAGATAAGTCTATTAACTTCTTGACTTTAGGAACAAACACTTCTTTCAGGTTTTTAAGGTCGGAAGGATTGCCTTCATTGGGATAATGGGCAAGGTAATACAAGCCGTATTGCTGTTTTAGTTCCAACAGTTGGTCCAGTTGATTTTCGATGGTTTGAGGATCATCCAGGTTGATTTCAGCAAAAGGGTAGCCTAGTTCCCCAACCTGTTTAATTTCCTCCAAGCTGTGTGCCCTTCCTCCGATGGTCACCATCCACGTGTCCCCGAATATAAGTTTTGATTAGACTGATAAAGCCAATAATAATGAACGTTGGGATTATTTGCCCGCATAGATGCATCACACCAATGGCTAGTTGTTTACGGTCCGATTATAGAAAGAAATTTGTCTTTCGTCACACGGTTATTCGGACTTTTTTATGATGCCGGGATCTGGAATCAGCAATTCAGTTGTAATGAGTCCAATCACGGAGAACACGGAAAACAGAAAGATTCTCCAAAAACCGGCTGCCATCAATGAATCAATCTCGTTGGGAATAGCAGGAATGAATAAGGCTGCTCCTGTCACACATGCTGCAGTGGCAATAGAGAAAAATAGTGTTGCTTTGATCCTACCCCAAAGTGATAAACCACCGCCAAACAAGGTAATAAAACTTCCGGAGAAAAATGGTGTCAAAAACACTGCCCACCAAACGTCCCTTAATCCCGGAATCTCCCCTGTTTCTTGAAACAGAACATGATCGATACTCAAAAACATGAGGCTTGCTCCAAAAGTAGCCAGGAGAATATGCCAGTATCGAGCGGCTTGTTTTTTTCTCCTTTCCAGTCTTGCTCTGATTCTCCTGCCGATGGTCAACGGCCAGTTGTAGAACAGGCAGAATACCCATCTTTCCAATAAAGCACCGCTTTCACCAAAGACAGGAACAACGTGAGCTGCTTTAGTTGCCCAGTGACCAGCCATGAATCTGGCCAGAACCGGGTAGCGATAGGCCATTTGAATGGGAAAAGCCAGGTAACCGATATATTTAAAGAATCCTAGAAAAACAGCAATGTTATAATCCTTGAAATTTCGTTCGCGGATCACCAGGTAAAGGACGTACAGACCTCTTACCAATGATCCGGGAGAAAGGGGTACCACCTGGAAAAGAGCGATAATACCGATACCGATGCCCCAGGCTTGCCCCCAGGTGAGCTCTGGATGATTATACAAATAGATTCCTGCGACTAAAAGCGCAACTAACTGTGTGATCGGTAAGGTGCAGACATGCACAGCCAGACTTTTCAGGTATTTTTGAATAAAAGGTTCATTCATCTGGGAGAGAATGATATCCCTGTCTTTTGGTGAGATGATTCTTTTCTCTTCACCATCGGCAACCATTTCTCGTAGCCACTCTTCACGCAGTTCGGCATTGAAATATAGGCGTATTGGCCTGACCAGATAATAACTTAGTCTTGCTTTCAGAAACGAAAAATCAGTTAAAGCCTTATGAATCCCAATCGGCAGAATTGAAAGTGGTAGTTGAGAATAATACCTCAAAGGGGATCGACTTATGCGCAGTACCTTGGGATCACTGATTCTGTCTTCTCTTACCCAGCCTATCAGGTTTTCGGCAACTTTCCCTTTTAAGGCACGCCAGCAGTACCTGGGGCTGAAAACAACAGACAGATAATGTTTTCTCCAATCCGGCCTGGCCCATAGTTTCCTGAAAAACCTGCCGATGAACGGAAAGACTCCCAACAGCCCAAACAACAGGGTTAAGATAACGTAATTGGATAAACTCTGCAGTCGTTTGTCATCGATCAGATTTCTCGTGCGCCATCCTGTGACAGCACTTTTCAGCATGGTAGACCAGAGCTTTTTACTATAAAGCAACCTGACATGATTGTGGGTAATGTCGGGAATGGAGTTACGATAGATCTCTTCCGATTTTTTTAATTCATCAAGCAAGGGGAGCAGATCGAGAAAATGTTCCTTTTGATTTTCAATATAGTTTTCCAGCGTTTTCAGGTTTCCCCTGTCAAATTGAACCAAACTGCCGCGCAGCAATCCCTGTCCAATCAGTTTAAAATCCCCTGGGCTCATGGGGAGAAAGGGTAGCAAGGTCAATCCGGCTCTGAAATCAACCGCAATCAAGCCGGTTTCCGGGTCATCCTCGGTGTCAAGTCGCTTCAGGCAGTTAGGCTGGCTTTTGGCGGTGGACCATTCATATTGTCTCGCGAATTCATGGGCACCTATTTCATGTAATAAGTCCACAAAATCATGCATGAATTTATTTTTTGCCCGGTATTCAGGAGACCCCAATTGTTCCGGGTGCACTTCCTTGTCTTTTCTCCAGGCAGAGAGCACATCCAGATGTTCATCCACTTCCAGTCGCCAGGTTCTTCCATCCACCCAATCACTCAGTTCGCCGCAACTTCCAAGATTCTGATCTACAAGGGTGGCATGAATATCATTCACAACCCCTTCATCGCCAAACTTCAACAAAGCCGCCCTGCGAATAAATTTTTGCCAGATAGCTCCGGAACGGCCAGCAGCAGGATTTACCTGTAATTGAAACGGTGCCTGAAAACCAATGGCGTACATGATGTTTCTGAACATCAATGACCCTTTGGATGGCGGGATCAGGATCTTTAGAGCATAAACACCACCCGCTTTCAGACCTTCCACTTCACCATCTTTAATGCTGAGGATTTCTACTTTATATACCTGCCCGGCAAATCCTCCCCCAACGAACTTTTTTATTACCAGCGAAACACTTGCCGTTGTTCCATTAACCAGGGATGAGACCTGATAACTGAGTTCATCACCGGCATCATATTGGTCTATCCTCATCGGGCGATGAAGATTGCATTCCTGGTGTCTTTTTTCTAAAATTTTACAAATATCAACGGAATAATCAGCAGTCATTGGAATTAGTTTTGGAGATAAGAAGTCAATTAACCATGAACCCTATCCTCTTGTTTATCGGTGATGATCGATCCGTGATTTACAGTGAAAAAACTTGATTGGGCTATAAACGAACCAGTACCTGGCTCTTAAGCAACAAGTTTTAAGTCTTCATCAATTGGTCGGTAATTGCAACAGGGGTGTGAGGGGAAGATGGTGCGCAAGGTTAGGGAGCATCACTGCTGGACTCTCTCAGGTCGACTCTTCGTTTATCAGCAATTTCAAAAAGGCGCTTGATAATCTGCTCCGATTCCGGTTTAAAGTAGGATAAGGTCATGGTGGCGCAGAGATAACCAAATTTAATGGTTTCGGGGTCAACATTGTCGTTCAGATACGCATATTCTTCGGCCATTTCAGCTGTTCGAAGCAATATTCTGGCTTCAGCAGGGTTACTTGCATTTTGTTTGATTGTAGATCGTACGATTTGCCTGCCGTAAAGGAACAGCGCCAGGATTTGTTTAGGGACGGTCACTGAGCCGATAATCTTGGAAATTCGAAGCTGTGTATACGCATTGTCTATGTTCACATTGGCAACCATAATTTTGCTTTGATGATCATTGGGTAGTGCGTCACACAACCGACTGGCAATGGGCTGGAAAATGGGAATCTGGGAAAGAACATTCAAATAGATCCGCACCAGGAAACGATTTAGTTTGACAGTGCCCGGTCCGATTTTTTCGTTTTCAGCTCCCGGCTCTGCATTAAAGGTCTTAGATACAGCCAGACCGGTCATGGAAACAAACGGATACCCAAAACCATTTAACTTTTGAGCAACGTTGTTAATGGTTTTTTTAAGCTTGGTTTGGCCGAGCAGCACATTTAATAATTTTATATCCCTGGTCAAGGATTTGACCGGAGTTGAATTTTGAGCGCGATGTTCCTCTTTTAGCTTTCTTGATCGTTCAAGAAACAGTTTTTTTAGGGCTTCCAGGTAAAGGAAGTAAATATCTATCAAGGTGTCGATGCCAAAGGTGGTGAGGTATCTGTTTGCAACCAATTGCCCGGTTTCCTTCAAGGCCGCCCCAAGGGAAGCGACTCGTTCGTCTATGGAGCGATGAGGCAGACAGCCATCTCGACTTGTCAGAATCGCATCCATCATTCTCAGGTTATCGTCAGTAGGGTATCTCTTTTTCAGTTTTTCAATTTCGATTCGTAATCCGATCTGGTTTTTATCTGATTTTTTTTTCCCTTCTTTGGCTTTTTTACCCAGGTTTTTTCGTTTTTCCTCAAGCAGTTCTTTTTTTGATTTTGGTCCGGAAGATTCCGTTGAAGAGGGTCCATCATCAGTGGGCGTATGTGATGAAGAACTAAACATGCTATCCTTCAGATCACCCACCTTTTTTCGCAGGCGAACGATCTCAGGACGTTCCATCTCTTTGACGCGGGAACTGCCAAACATACTTTTTAAGCTGCTCCCGATTTTGCCTAAAAGGCCGCTGGCAGATGAACCCAAATCCCTGGAAGAATGACCGCTGATATTTAAAAACCGCCTGTTGTACGGTATCAGCTCATCAATGGGGTCCAATTCTCCCGTAACATATCCCGGATTGGAACGACCTGCTATTTGCGTACTTCTTCTTTTAACTCCGGCCACTGTGTTTACAGGTTAGTATGGATTTTTTTAAAAAGAAAAAATGATTCTTCAAAGACCTCTTCCTAAATATATAGCAATTTTTACGGTAAAATTCTGCAAATACAGAGCTATTTTACACAAAAAGATTATTCCTTACGGGCACGGTTGAGGTTTGCCAGTTGTAAAACCTTGGCGCCTCGTATTTTTCTTGTTTTTAGTTCAAGTAAAGCCAGATTGGCCTCTTTTAATTGGAATTCCTGGGTTTCCGGCTTAATTGGGATGGAAGCAGCCAGATCCAGAAACTCAATTATATCTTGTCGGGTAACATTGGCGACACTTTTAATCTCTTTTTCCTGCCAGAGATGAGATTCGTATTCAAGGGTGCCCAGTTCGCTACGATCCCTGTTTTCCTTCCGGATAGCATTTATCACAAGACGACCACCCGGTCTAAGGTAGGTCATGGAACGTTCAATAGGTTTCCAGGCTGGCGTTGTGTCGATGATGGCGTTTAACAAAACAGGTGGTTTTTGATCGATGTTACCGGACCAGCTTGCACCCAGTTCAAGAGCAAAATCTCTTTCCGGTTTGCTTCTGGCAAACACAAACACTTTCGATTCAGGAAGTCGATGTTTTACCATTTTTAAAACCAAATGAGCCGAAGCCCCAAAACCCATCAATCCCAGGGATTGACCGTTTTTGAGTTCTGTCAGTTTCATGGATCGATACCCTATGGCCCCGGCGCAAAGCAAAGGGGCTGCTTCAGTATCAGAAATCGAAGACGGAACAGGTATGGCAAATTGTTCCGGAACGGTCATAAATTCAGCATAACCGCCGTTAAAATCTCTGCCGGTGGCTTGAAAGTCTGCACAAAGATTTTCGTTTCCGGTCATGCAGAATTCACAGGAACCACACGCCGAAAAAATCCACCCGACACCGACACGATCCCCGATATTATGCAATCCGGCATTCTTTCCACGTTCCACCACTTCTCCAACTACCTGATGACCTAAAATCACAGGGAAGGATGGTGGTGGCGTGCGGCCTTCAATTTCATCCAGTTCCGTATGGCAGACGCCGCAGGCCAAAACCTTTAAAAGCACTTCTGACTCTTCCGGTTCGGGTTTCTTAACCTCTGCGAGTTGAAGCGGTTCACTGTCACGCTCCAAATCAGTTACTTTATTTAGGATCATTGCTTTCATAGAGCGTCCTGTTTTGCGCAACGCTCTGAACTACCGAGCGTAATTCTTAGGCGAAGGCATTTTCCTTTATAAGGTTCCGACATGATTAAATCGACTTGGCTAGCTGGAGTCCCAACAAGCAAAGTGAGATGCAGACAAAGGCATTTGCAAGAATATTGACTGAAGCCCGAAAAATGTCTCCTTCCTGCAATAGGGCAATAGATTCATAACTAAAGGTTGAAAATGTGGTAAAAGCTCCCAGAAATCCCACAAGTATTCCAATTCTAACGGTTTCTCCCACAACCAGGTGTTCCAACAGGAAACGGGATAAAAACCCCAGCAAAAGAGAACCTAAAGCATTTACTACCAATGTGCCAAAAGGAAAAGGAGAATTCAGCCATAAAGAAATTTTACCGGCTACCAGGTAGCGGGAGATGGCGCCAAAAAAACCGCCAATTCCTATGGCAAAAACAACAGACAAAGACATCAAATGGGTTAATTGAAAACGATTATTGGGTTGAGAAATAATTCCCGGGAAACCGGACAGTTGCAAAGCCTTTTTAATTCCCTGAAAGCCTATCCAAATAGGGGAAAAAGGTCAAAAAAGTAGTGAAGGGTGAGGAGGCGTGAGGAGCGGTGCCGGGTATTCAGACCCGGCGATAAAATGATTTAGACCGTAAATGCTTTGGCAGCATTTAAATCAAGAGTGGTGAAATAATCATCCAGGGTTTCTGCACGGCGGATTTCCAGCACTGAGTTGTCAGTCCTGAGCAATAATTCTGCTGATCTCAGTTTGCCATTATAGTTGAAACCCATGGCATGCCCGTGGGCTCCTGCATCATGAATCACCAGGAGATCACCGATATCGATTTTGGGTAGGTTACGCTTTACGGCAAAT
This sequence comes from Pseudomonadota bacterium, assembly GCA_022360105.1. Next base: position 5,798 of record JAKSDL010000255.1, on the reverse strand, counting down.
TTATCATTGTTTTCACAAAGACTTCCCGTTACATCGTAAACATGGTCTGTAGCTGCATCCTCCTTTCCCATTACGGTGATATGGTGGTAGGCATCGTACAACCCGGGTCGCATTAAATTTGCCATGCAGGCATCCAATCCCACATAGTTTCTGTAAATCTCTTTTTTGTGCAAGACTTCCGATACCAGGTATCCATAAGGACCGGTTACCATTCTGCCACATTCCATAAATATCTTAAGCGGATGGAGTTGGTTGGAAACAATTTTCTCGTCATAAAGTCTTTTAATTCCATCGCTCACCAGATTCAGGTCAACAGCTTTCTGTTCGGGCTTATAGGGAATACCAATTCCGCCGCTAAGGTTTACAAATTCAAGTCGGATATCGATTTGCTCCTTCAGTTCGATAGCTAGTTCAAACAGCATATTGGCTGTATCCACAAAAAACTGGGGATTTAATTCATTGGAAGCCACGAAAGTGTGTATGCCGAATCGTTTTGAGCCTATTTCCCGGACTTTTTTAAATCCTTCAAAAATCTGTTCCCTGGTAAATCCATATTTGGATTCCTCGGGATCTCCGATAATGAAGTTGCCTTTTCGTAATCTGCCCGGGTTGTATCGGAAGGAGATTAATTCAGGGATTCCTGCATGTTTTTCCAGAAAATCGATGTGGCTGATATCATCCAGGTTGATTGTGGCCCCCAGTTCTTTCGCTTTGACAAACTCCTCCGCAGGAGTGTCATTGGAAGAAAACATGATCTCCTCACCGACAATGCCGCATTGTTCAGAAAGTATGAGTTCAGAAAGCGAACTGCAGTCCGTACCAAAGCCTTCTTTGTGTAAAATCTTTAACAAGAATGGATTTGGGGTGGCTTTCACAGCAAAGTATTCTTTAAATCCTTCGTTCCAGGAAAAAGCCTCGTTTAATCGTCTGGCATTTTCCACGATCGCTTTTTCATCGTAGATATGAAACGGAGTCGGGTGTTTTTTTATGATTTCTGTAAGTTGGGTTTTGTTAAATGGTACCTTCTTAACTGCCATGGTTCTTCCTGACTAAATTTCTTGAGATTGTGTTCAAATATATATTGAGGAGATTATGGATAAATACTCAATGCGGATTTAGTTGAAGTCTGCAGCGCGAACTTCTGCGCAGAACTGTTTGACTTTGGTTTCATCCAGATTGCCTTCCGTTCTGGTGCCGGAACAAACATCCACTCCAAAAGGTCGAACTACCTGTATCGCTTCGTAGATGTTCTTCGGGTTCAAACCGCCTGCAAGGATTACGGGAAGTGAGACTGTTTCCACAATTTGTCTGCTGGTCAGCCAGTCATGAGTGCGACCGGTTCCGCCCAACTCTTTGGTTTCTGCCTTGGGATTGCCTGAGTCCAATAGTAAGGCATCGACCTGATTCTCAAGAGATTTAGCTTCTATGATCGATTGCTTACCGCTGACATGAATTACCTGTACGATTTTGATGCCGGGAAGTGCTTGCCTTAAATCAGCATGGGTACCTTCGGTCAAGGAGTCACACAGTTGGATAGTATTGGTTCGACACCGTTTTTGTTGCTCGATAATAGATGAGACGTCCTGTTTGCTGGTCAGCAAAAACGATGAAACACCCGGTGGAATCCGGCTGGCAATGTCTGAAATGAGAGTTTCTTCGATAACGCCGGGTCCGCTTGGCATTTCGGAAACCAGGCCCAAAGCTGAAGCGCCTGCCTGAACAGCTTGTTCTGCTTCTTTCACGCTGGCAATGCAACAAATCTTAATGCGAGTTACACTCATGACAGTTTTAATAGTTAAAATTCGATTTTGTAGAATCCACTAAGTATTATGAAGGCAAAAACTAACATTCGGTAAAAATAACTGTCAACCAAAGGATTCTTGAGAGATTGAGCGTGGCGGGTGATTTCCTGCCTTGCGAAAAGCTGAAGGGATCAGCTGGAAACTGATCCCGGGTGGTATGCTGAAATCAGAAACAACGCATATGGAGGGCAAAGACGCTTAAACTGCCATTCGATTGTATTTTATCTGGTAACCGGTCAGATTGTCATAGAAGACATCCACAGAACTGCCAACCTCGGGGTGGAAAGACAAAATCGTATCCTTGTCCTTGTTGTCTATGGTCCAATCGTTAATCTTGCAATGCTTAAGCAGATCGAGAATGTCTTGAATCATATAAGGAGGCAAATGGTTAAAATGCAACACATGATTATCGCTCCTTAATATTGAAGAATTCTGTGATTCCATTTCTTCTTGACCTTGAGGTGAACCCAGCAACGAATCTACAACATCTGCCGTTGTTTTTGCTGTTGTAACTCCCATCTCTCAACCTTGCTAATCTATTAACAATTAAACCAACCGGTAACAAGCAACCTGCTACCTGATTCTCAAAGCGATCCTTGCAAATCTCGCATAGCTCCACGATATCAGCAAGTTGAGTGCCAATTATTATGACTGATGAGTATATTTTTGTGATAACAAACGGTTGAGGAAAGTTCGGGGTTGAAAAAATTGAACGAGATCGTGAGATATTTCTCAGGGTTGAGAAATATCTCACGGTGGTATTGTTATTAGTCGGCAGACTTAAAGCTTGCGTTGCCATTATTGGAATGGAATCTAAAACCTCAATAATTGACCGGAAGCTCAAAGAGGAAGGTGGAACCTCCGTTTTTGTTATTTTCTGCCCAGATTCTGCCTTGGTGATCGGATACAATCTGCTTGGAGATGGATAGACCGAGGCCGGTCCCTCGGATTTCCGTAGCTGAAGTTTTACTGCTTTGGGTAAATTTCTCAAAGATCGTTTCCAGCTCATCTTCGGGGATACCTAAACCAGCATCCTTTACTGAAACCAGAAACATCTGGCCCTGGGTGGACAATGAGATCTCAATTCTCGATTTTGCTTCGGAAAATTTGATTGCATTTGAAAGCAGATTGGTGACAACCTGCCTGATCTTTTCCTTGTCCATCATCAGGGAATCGGCAAGACTGGAGCTGTTAAATTCAAGGGTGATTTCCTTCTCTTCTGCCAAGCCACGAAATTCTTCAATCACATCCTGAACCGTCTTCGAAAGTGAATTAAGCTCAAAAGTGTATACCGCCTTGCCCGTCTGCAATTTCGAAAGATCCAGCAAATCGTTTATCAAGTCGACCAACCTGTTACCACTGGTCTGTATTTCAGTCAGGTAGCGTTTCATCAGCTCTGTGGTTAGCTTTTCCACTTTATTGATTCCGATCTTTGTGTAACCAAGAATGGCATGCATGGGTGTTCGAATCTCATGGCTAATATCCGCAATAAAATCGCTTTTTGCCTGGTTTGCTTCCTCGGCAATCTCTTTTGCTTCGATTAGTTCCTTCTCCATTTCAATCCGTTCGGTAATATCCCTGCCCACCGCTTGATATTCGATGAGTTGCTTGTTGGAATCCAGCAAGATACGGATTGTCCATTGAACCCAAAGGGTTTCTTCGGGAAGTTGAATGGGAATCTCAATAGTTGAGGATTGGCGGTCCGAATTCAGAGTTGCTATTTGAGCTTCAATTTCCGATTGCTCCTCTTCCGGAATCAATGTCAAAAAGCTGGAATTGGTTAATTCACTGAATTGTTTGTTAAAATATCTGCAAAATGCCTCGTTGACAAATGTCAGCTGATAAAAGGATCCAAAGCGACAGATCAGTTCAGTCTGGTCTTCAACGATGCCGCGATAATTCTCTTTTTCTATTTCAAGATCTTTGGTGCGCTCGGACAATAGTCTCTCCAGTTCCTGTTGTCGATGTCTCAAAGTGCGAACTCGAACGAAATAAGCGAGGGTTAATACAATCAAAGTAGAGGCAATCAGCAAAACATAAAACCAGGTTGTCTGGTAAAAGTAGGGTTGCTGTGTAAACGCAGCATACTGACCGGACTGGCTCCAAACCATGTCGTTGTTTGTTGCTCGGATTCGAAGGGCATAATCACCCGGAGGTAGTGAGGTATAAGAGGCTTCTCTCACAACGGAGGGTTCCGACCAGGTATCTTCAAAACCTTTCAACATATATTGGAACATTACTTTTTCGGGATTTACATAGCTTAGTGCCGTGAATTTGAAAACGATTCTCTTGTTTTGCGGAGCGAGAAACTTAAGCTTGTTGCTATTAACCATATTCTCATCAATTTGAACCCGATCCAGATAGATTGGAGGAGGTATCGGATTAAGCGGAATGTCTTCCGGTTCAATAATAACAATACCATCCATGGTTGGCAGGATCAGATTTCCATTTTGGGACTTGATCCCCCATGATGTTGGGGTAATAGAAGCTCTTAAACCATCACTGGTGTCGTAAAAAGATGTGGTAAGGATCGATAGCTTGCCATCTGCGTATTGGTTCAGGTCTTTCAATGACGCACTGAATACTCCAATATTAGCCATCATCCATAGTTGGTTGCGGTCATCCTCGATTGCCTGAAAAATAGAGTCGCTTTTTAAACCTTGCTTAACTGTGAAATTGTAAAACTTCCCGTCTTTATAGCGGCTGAGTCCGCCATTGGTAGTCACCCATAACGTCTTTTCGGAGTCTTCGAAAATCTTGAAAACAATGTTTGCAGCCAAACCGTCATCGGTTGAAAGGAAGGTAAACCGCTCATTTTCAAAATAAGCAATGCCGCCGCCGTCTGTGCCGATCCATAATTTTCCTGTAGAATCCTCAAAAATTGTCATAATGTAATCGTTTACCAGCCCCGTTGTTCTGGTAAAGGTGCTGACTCCTTCCGAATTAATTCGATTCAGGCCTTTGGAAGTGCCTATCCAAAGGTTACCTTTGCTGTCTTTCAGGCTGACACGGCAGCGATTACTGGTTAATCCCTGCTTGGTCGAATAAGATTTGAAACCTCCGTTGTTTAACTCTACGACACCAAGATTGCTGTATGTGCTGAACAAATATGTTCCATTGCTGTCCAGGTTGATTTGTCGAATTCGAATATCAGTAAAATAGTCGGTAATGGTGTTTTTTTTGAAAGTACCGTCTTTAAAAAGACTCAATCCGGAATCGGTACCAATCCATAGAGCCCCGTCTTTGGATTCCACAATGGAATTTACTTTTTTGTGAACCATTCCCTCGGGTGTGGAATAGGTTAAAAACTTTCCATCACTTAACTTTGCCAGTCCTCCCCTGGCAGTTGTAATCCACAAATTACCTTCCGTGTCTTCCGAAAGTGAGGTAATGAGATTGTTGTTCAGGCCGGTTTTTTCATCATAAATGGAAAATGTATCGGAAAAGTAGCGATACAGTCCCGAATCTGTACCAATCCACAAACTGCCATACTTACCCAGCCACATATCGTTGATGGATTTTGCAGAAATGCCGTCCGTTGAGCCATACCGTTTAAGAACGCCGTTTTTATACGAAAACAAGCCGTGATCCTTGGTACCCAGCCATAAAGTGCCATTTTTATCTTCAATCATACTGAGCAATACGAAACCGGACATGCTTTTGAGGGAAGCGGGAATCGAAAATCGGTTGTTCTGCAGTTGAAATATCCCACCTTCTCCGGGACCTATCCAAATACTTCCATTGCTGTCTTGAAAGATCATTTCGATCATGCTGTTGCTAAACTGATCCAACGACTCAAACCGGTCAGATTCCGGATTCAGTCTGGCAAGTCCCCCGGTAGTACCAACCCATAAAGAGCCGCCTTTATCCATAAAGATTCTTCTTATGGAGTTGTCCGGCAATCCGTTTCGCGTGGTATACATGGTAAATTGTCCCTTGGCATATTTAGCCAGACCTTCTCCATTAGTGCCAATCCAGAGGACATTCCGGATATCT
>JAKSDL010000228.1 GCA_022360105.1 Pseudomonadota bacterium | reverse complement strand
TCAATTTCTCCAGGTTCAATCCGAAATCCTCTTATTTTCACCTGAAAATCGGTTCTTCCTAAAAATTCAATATTGCCGTCTGGCCTGTACCTGGCTAAATCACCTGTTTTATAAAGTTTGTCTGCCGCATTTTTGGAAAAAGGATTATTGACAAACTTTTCCAAAGTTTTTTCCGGTTTGTTTAAATAACCGCGGGCCAGGCCATCCCCCGAAGTACAGAGCTCTCCTGTGACACCAATTGGGACCGGACTAAGGTTTTTATCAACAATGTAAACCTTAGTATTGGCTATTGGTTTACCTATAGGCACTGTATATTGAATTTGTGCCGGATCATCGATCCTGTAACAGCAAGTGAAGGTTGCATTTTCCGTAGGGCCGTAACCATTAATAAGCTGGGTATTTTTTAAAGTTTCAATTGTTTTTAGTGCGTGAGATACAGATACAACATCTCCGCCAACTATCAGCTGTTTTACATTGATAAGTTTTTGAAGATGGTTTTCCGCAACTTGATGATAAAGTCCTGAAGTCAACCAAAGTGTTGTAATTTGCCTGTCAAAAATAAATTGCGCCAGTTCTCCCAAAGCCGGCATATGCGGATCAAAGATAGAAAGACTGCCCCCGTTTAACAAGGCGCCCCATATTTCGAAGGTGGATAGATCGAAGGTCAAGGGAGCGAACATTAGCAGTTTTTCTTCCGGTCCAAAGTGCATGTAATTCGTATTTTTGACCAATCGAATTGCATTTCTGTGTGATACGCAGACACCTTTTGGTTCTCCTGTAGAGCCTGATGTATATAGGACATATAACAACTGATCTGCATCGATTTTTAGATTTAGATTTTGATCAGAATATTTGGAAAACTCTTCCAATCCCTTATCAACACTACTAACAATTAAATCTGACCCCCGAAAATTTGCCGCATAGACTCCCTGTGTCAAAACGATTTTTGAGCCTGAATCCTTAAGCATGTATTGTTTTCGTTCTTCAGGATATTCAGGATCTATTGGGACATAAACTCCACCCGTTTTTACGATAGCAATTATAGCTATGATCATTTCGAATGAACGATCCATACACACAATAACTGGCTCTTCCGAGCTTACCTTTTTGGAAATCAGAAAATGAGCCAGTTGATTGGATCTACTGTTTAGTTCTCGATAAAGCAGCTGAGTTCCTTTGAATTCTAATGCAACCTTTTCCGGAAAATCCCGGACACAGCTTTCGAATATTGATACCACCGAATCCCTATTTGGGTATTTAGTCGCTGTGTTGTTCCAATCTACTGTAATCGTTTTATATTCTGATTCATTCAGAATGGGAATTCGATCAATTGGTAAATCCGGAGCTACAAGTATATTGTTAAGTAGGGTGTTGAAATGTTCGGCAAATCGATTGATTGTTTCCGGATTAAACAGTTTGGAATTATATGCCCAAACGGTTGAATAGTTATTTTTTATAACTCTCACGCGTAATGAAAGATCAAAATCATCTACAATTGCTTTTTGTACCAGTTTCATGGAGAACTTTCCCATCTCCCATGTCTCGCCTTCTTCTGAAATAGTCACGAGATCCTTCTCTTGTTCCAAAAAGCTGTTTGGATCTTCCAAACTGAACATAACGTTAAAAAAAGGATGATTGCTGCTGTTTCTTGCAGGTCGGAGCTTTTCTGCAAGCAGTGCAAATGGATAATCCTGGTGCTCTCTAATGGCTTTAATCGAATCGGTCAGATGTTTCAGGAATGTCAAAAAGTGTTCTTCACCGTCGACCTTTTGGCGCACAACGACAGTGTTAACGAAATACCCAACTACGTCTTTGAAATCCCGTTTGTTTCGCCCGGGAACAGGCGTTCCTATACTGATGTCTTCCTGGTGAGTAAGTCTGTACAATAAAACATAATAAACCGCCAATAATAGTGCATAAGGTGTTGATGAGTTTGAATAGGCCAGTTTTTTGAGTTTTTCAGACTGCGAGGAAGTGAGGATAAGTTTTAAAGAAGTAAATCCAAAATGAGGATTTGCAGATCTCATGTAATCTGTTGGTAAATCCAATATCGGTGTGCTGCGCTTCAGTATTTTTTTCCAAAAACGAAAAGCCTGTTCACCGGCCGTTGAATTTACATATTCTTGCTGCTGTTTTATGAAATCCGTATAGTTTTCCTCCAGCTCAGGAAAAGTGGGATTCTGTCCTTCGGTTATTTCATTATGAGCGAATCGCACGTCATTCATAAACCGGATGTGAGACCAAAGGTCTGAAGAGATGTGTGGCCCCGTTACGCTAAGCAATTTCTTGCCACCGGACAAGCGAATGACAATCCACCGAAAATGGCAATCCTCCTGGAAATTGAATGGTTTCAGCGTTTCTTGTTTAATAAACCGATCCAATTTATCATCATTCCATGATTTTCCATCAATGACCTCAAAGAAGATACCGGCTCCTTTTCTTTCTTCTTGAAAAGGAACTCCTTCTTTATCTTGGATCAGATTTCTAAGTTGAGGGTGACGATCAGTAACTAACCGAATTGCTTCTTTAAGGGCGGATAAGTTTATTCCAGTGGTTATTTCCCAAGTGTAATTGATATTGTAACAACCACTGTCAGGAGACAGTTTGTAGATAAACCATAAGGATTGTTGGCTGTAGGATAAAGGATTCCTGTTTTTTGGCAGATCATTTTTAGCATCCATCTTTTCTATTCAAGAGTTTCATTTAATTCAATTTCATTATACTTGATAGTGGGATAGTAACTTTGAAGCTGATAAACAGTCCCCGGAATATTCATGGTATAAACTCCCATAGTCAGGGGTTTGTCCGTCAAAGGCCACCATTGTTTTTGAAATCCCCAAACGCCGGATTTACTTCTAGCAAGTTTTTCACAGAGATCAACGCCAATCTTCTTTCCGTTTACATCCTTGTATATTTTGATGAATCCCGGCTGACTCATCACCACAAAGAACTCTTTGATCGGATGAGCGACAATTCTCGACTGGTCACAACGAAGTAAAACAACATATGGGTGAAATACCGTATTTATACTATCAAATTCCTTTGCATTCATTTGGAACTCTTTTAACAATTGACCTGCTAGTGTTTCTTCGTCAGATTTCGATAAATTTGAGAGTTCCGAGCCACGTACAGCAAAGAGATTTGCTGCCGATTTGGTAAAATCAACAATGTCATTTGGTGAAAAGCTCTGAAAGTAAGTATAAATCTCATTCGCCGTGTACTTTGGATTTTGATTTTGAGACAGCCCGACTTGTCCAAAAGATAGGGAAATAGTCAGAATAAAGAATAACTTAATAAAACTTTTCATTGGTATTCTCCTTTT
>JAKSDL010000696.1 GCA_022360105.1 Pseudomonadota bacterium | reverse complement strand
TGGTTCCACAGAACCGCTGGGATGCAGAGGAAATGTTTGATTCCGATCCTGAAAAAGCAGCAGAAGGAAAGATCTACTGCAAATGGGGTGGTTTTCTTGATGATTTTGATAAATTTGACTGCGACTTTTTCACTATTTCACGGGAGGAAGCTAAATTGATCGATCCCCAGGAAAGACTTTTCCTTGAATCTGTGTGGTCAGCCATTGAAGATGCGGCTTACACCAGGGATAGCTTGAAAAAAAGCTGTCCCAAGGGGAAAAGTGCTAATGTTGGAGTATTTGTCGGAGTAACGACAAATACCTATCATTTGCTGACTCCTGAGGAATGGAATAAGGGTAATATGGTGAATCCGGGCGCTTTGCCGTGGTCAATTGCCAATCGCGTGTCATATTTTTTTGATTTTCAGGGACCAAGTATGCCCGTCGATACGGCATGTTCATCGTCGCTGGTAGCCATTCATCTGGCTTGTGAGAGCCTGAAAAAAAGAGAGTGTCAGGTGGCGATTGCCGGTGGGGTTAATCTTTACCTGCACCCTTCCAAGTATCAATCATTTTGCCAAAGCCGATCCCTTGCTATTAATGGAAAGTGCCGGAGCTTCGGAGCCGGTGACGATGGCTTTATCCCGGGAGAAGGAGTAGGATCTATGCTCCTCAAACCCCTGGAAAAGGCGATTGAGGACCAAGATCAAATTTATGGTGTTGTTGCGGCGAGTGCCTTTGATCACAGTGGTAGATCAAACGGGTATTCAGCTCCAAATCCCAACGCACAGGCCAATTTGATCAGGGATACACTCCAAAAGGCGACAGCCCATCCCGAATCAATTAGTTATATAGAAGGTCATGGAACGGGTACTCAACTAGGAGACAGTCTTGAAATTGTTGCGTTAAACCAATCGTTTCAGGAACATACTTCAAAAAAACAGTATTGTGCAATTGGCTCGGTAAAAGCCAATATTGGACATTCGGAATCTGCAGCAGGAATAGCCGGTATTGCGAAAATTCTACTCCAGCTCAAACACCGGCAATTGGTGCCGACAATCCATTCCAGTGAAATCAATCCAAATATCGATTTTGCTCAATCTCCATTTTACCTGCAACATGAACTCTCCGACTGGGCATACTCTCCACTTAACCCCAGAAGAGCACTGGTAAACTCATTTGGTGCCGGAGGGGTTAATGCGTGTATGGTGATCGAAGAGGTTGAACAAAGCCTTGTTGGGGAAAAGGTCTTGTTTACAGGTCCATATTTAATTGTTCTTTCCGCCAAAACAAAAGACCGGCTCGGGGAAAGCAAAAGACGTCTTCAGGAATTTCTCAACAAGCAGCAGGATACTGATCTGGCTGAGCTTTCTTATACCCTGCAAACCGGACGTGAAGCTATGCAAGATAGGTGGGCTGCCATAGTTAATAACAAAGCCGACCTAATTCAACAGCTATCAGAAAACTGCAAAACAGGATTAAAACCAGATACTGACCAAGTTCGCAGTGATCAATTGAAAGAAGTCTTGGCAGAGAAAAACCTGGAAAAATTGGCGGCATTATGGTTGGCAGGACATACGATTGAATGGGATAAGCTTTACACGACAGGTAAACCAAGTCGCATCAGTCTGCCAACTTACCCCTTCACAAGGGAAAGACATTGGGTTGCGGATGACCTGACACATCGAAAAAAACAGTTAGAAGAAGTCAACAATGGACGTTTACATCCTCTTATTTCCCATAACTCATCAACCTTGAAAGAGATCTGTTTTAGTTCATTGTTAAATCCTGAAGAGTTTTATGCAACAGATCATCTGATTAATGACGTTCCTGTTTTTCCAGGGTCTGCATATTTGGAGATGGCATGCTTCACAGGTAAACTGGCTGGGGAGAATCAGGTGCGTAAAATCAGGGATATTGTCTGGATGCAGCCAATCAGTTTCGCGAATGGCTCTCAAAATGTGCAAATCACCTTAAAGCCAAATGGAAATGGAACTGCCTACGAGATTTGTTCACTTGATGAGAACTATGAAAAGATCGTTCATGCAGAGGGGAATCTGTTTTTCAGAAATTCAGGTAATCCTTCGCCGGAGTCATTAAACCCGGTTGAGATTGATGACCTCAAAGCTCAATGTCCGGAATCCGAAACCAGTACTTACTTTTATGAAATGTTCAAAAACTCCGGTTTTGAATATGGTCCCGGATTTCAAACTATCCGGGAGCTATACCTTCATGATACTTTTGCCTTGTCCAGATTGAGCATCAACGGAAAGCTGAAGGAGGATTTTGATCAATTCATCCTCCATCCAAGTCTAATAGATGGAGCGTTACAGACCGTTGCCGGTCTGCTGGGAAAAACGGAAAAAGGAAACGCTTTTGTACCTTTTGCACTGGATGAGATCGAAATTCTCTGTCCTTTACCCCGTACCTGCTATGCTTACGTAACACCTTCTGAAGATAAGCTCGATATTGGGTCTGAAATCAAGAAATTTGAAATTCTTTTGCTTAATGAAAAAGGAAAAATACTGGTTAAGCTGAAGAATTTTTATTTAAGATCATTGAACGCGCAACAATCAAATCAGCCAACAACAGGTAAGGAAGATTTTTTAATGGTCTCTTGATAAAACGTCCTCGTTTTCCTGCGAGCAATGTTGATCACCCAAATTGCTCATTTCCCAGTATTAATTGACAACCAGAACCAATTCACATCAAGATGAATAGCAAACTTGCAGATTTTGACACCGACTCTTTGAAACCAAAAGTAGTACTCATTGAAACCTCATACCTCGCATTTAAAAACAACGTCTACCTGGTAGTCGACCCTGTCAGCCGGCAAGCAGTTATCATAGATCCTGCCTGGCAATTGACTGATATTGAACAATCTTTGATAAATTATCAGGCGGAATTGAAAGGGATCCTTGTTACCCACGCGCATCCTGACCATATACATTTGGTTGAACCTCTTTCGGAACGCCATCATTGCCCGATTTGGATGTCGAAAGAAGAAATGTCTCTTTCCACTATTCAATCGAGAAGATTGAGACCATTAAGCACGGAACCCTGGCAGGTGGGGCAGATGACAATTCAGCCCCTGTTTACACCGGGACACACAAAAGGTAGTGTTTGCTACCTGATAAATGGAAACCTGTTTACCGGGGATACCTTGTTTGCCGAAGGATGCGGGCTTTGCAACGATGTTCAATCCGCCTACTCCTTATTTGGCAGTATAGATTATCTTAAAAAGCAGCTTGACCCTCAGACGCTTATTTTTCCCGGACATACTTATGTCAAAAAGCCTGGTCAGAGACTGTCACAACTTTTACGAGAAAACATTTACCTGCAGTTTGTCAAAAAGGAAGACTTTGTAAAATTCAGGCTTCGAACCAGGC
>JAKSDL010000882.1 GCA_022360105.1 Pseudomonadota bacterium | reverse complement strand
TTCTTGTCAAAATTCCAATTGCGGAATTCCACATTGGTAAGATTGCCATAGGTCTGTGAAATCAAATGGGCCAGCTGACCGGGCAGCAATCTGCCTGCTGTAAGCCTGATATCCTGCATCTCCCTGGCTGCTATCGATATCCTTTTCTCTCCTGAGAGGCTAAGCAGGGAGCCATTTTGCATGATGTAAAGTTCCCTTGGAAAATCGCTTACCCTTTTTACCTGGTCAAACTCTTTTGCCAGAACATATCCTCCAAAGGATTTTACTCCGTCTTTTATTCTCAAATACAGGAACTTTCCCGGTTCAACGTTGTATTTGAAACTTAAAACTTTGGAATACCGGTGGGGAGGCGGGATGGGTGTCAGTTTGACCTTTTTGGACTGTTCAAGGATGACCTTTCCGATTTCCGATTTGCCCCAACCTTTGTAATTACTGATTGCATCTCTTCCCGGGGTTTTCGGTCTGTCTTTTGGTAACAGGAAAAGCTCCAGCGAATTTGCCAATTCCTCCTGGGCAACCAGGGCAGTAGTATTGATTACTAAAACCTGCTCTGGTTCGTATTGCTCGTTTCTGACAAATGTAAAATCCGCATCGGCAATTCGGAAATAACTGAACATGCCGGGGATAGTGGCGTGTCTTTTGACTTCCCTGGATGAATTACCCCCCTTTATGGATGATTCTACTCCTGAATTGACAACGAGTTTGACATCTTGACCAAAGAGAGGCAGATCAAGATTTTCAGTATGAATGTAGGCTGATCCGAAAAACTCGTCATAGGTGACTTCAAAGTTGAGTTTTTTATTCAGATGTTTCCAGTTTTTGTTTTTCGTATTCTTGCCATATTCAAATTGGATTTTTTTCTCCAAGCTCTTGGGATCAACCGGATGGGAGAACCGGACAGTGGAAACAATTTTTTTCTCTTTTTGCAGCTGGGGATTTTGATAAAACTCGTGATTGAAGATGGTAACTTTGAATGTTGGTGTATTAAATTCAATGTTGTCAGTCAGCAGGTGAACGTGATCTGGGATCAAACCTTCAGTGAAGGTCACGGATACTTCCCGATCGATGGGCCAGTCTCCTTTAATAGTAAATGATATCCGCCGGTCGGTGTCCCACTTCCATTTTCCATCCAACTGGGGATACATCACTAAGCCTTTTTTGATTTCCTTGCCAACATCATTTAAAGGAGCTGCTGATCCTCCAAAATCGATAAACAATTGTTCGGGAACGGCATCTTTGCGAAGCGGTGTTGCTTTTATGGACGAGACCTGCACTGACAGGCGCACCGGTTTGGGTAGGCTTTCATAATAAACATAACCGACACCGGCCGCAGCAGCGATCAGTAAAATGCTTAACATCGTGCCAAAGAAAGGTAATTTTCCTTTTGCATAGAGGGCTGAAAACACCTTTTTGATGGAAGACAATAAAAAAGTGACAGGCTTGAATAGAAAAACCAGCCAGATTGGTGGTTTCCAGCTAAACTTTCCAAAGAAAAATACCCAGACTGCCGCGATGAATTTAAACATAATGTCCTCCCAATGACATGACTGATCGCTCTTGAAAAAAAAATTGTCGTTCCCGTATTCGGGATTTATATAATTTAAGAGCTGGATAGGTAAAGGTCAAAATGTGTTAAACCTACTACAGGATTTGGTTTATAACAGTGAATGCATTAGATTTTACCTTCAGAAAACCTTGCAGACGATGAATCATCAGCCTGTCCCGAAATCCTGCATGAATAAATCCTGCTATATTGACAATCGCCTTGAGGTTTTTCTAAACTGCATACTTATAGACACACCAACAATACACATCAATTCTAGCCATAAAACGGGATGCGCAGCTAACAAATCTTACAATTTATTCAATCCTTTTGAAGCATCGGTCACCAAAAAACCGAAACGTAAGATTTTCTCTGCCCTCATTTGCAGGGGATTCGCTCCGTATCAGTACCTCAAATCCAAACAGCTTTTATCCCGGTTCGAATAATCGCTTTGTTTTTCGGTTTCAGTGAATTCGGCTTCACAAGGAAAAACGTTACAAATAGGTTTTTAGTGGAGAGGAGAAATGTCGGGAAAACAATTTATTGAATTTAATACTGTTTCATTCGCCTATGAAACACAGAGCGAATCGACAATCAAGGATTTGACGCTGCAACTGCCCTCTGGCTGGACCGGATTTGTGGGAGCAAATGGTGTTGGAAAAAGCACTTTGCTGCAACTTGCTGCCGGCATATTGAAGCCGATATCCGGGAGAATCACCGGTCCTCCGGCTGCCATCTATTGCCGGCAGCGGACAGATTTTCAACCGAATGATTTTGAGCAGTTTATGTATGACAATGAAAGAGATGCCTATATTGTGAAAGGTAAGCTAGGTATAGAAGATGACTGGCTCTGGCGCTGGGACTCTCTTAGTCATGGAGAGCGAAAACGCGCTCAAATTGGAACAGCTTTATGGCAACAGCCTGATTTACTTGCCATTGATGAACCTACCAATCATCTGGATAGCGAGGCTTGCGATACCTTGCTCGGTGCGCTTAAAGCATTCAGAGGAATCGGATTGATTGTCAGTCATGACAAGATGTTGATGGATACATTATGCAGCCATTGTTTGTTCATTGATCCCCCGGACTTCAACTTATTTCCCGGCAACTTTAGCCAGGGATGGAAGCAGGTACAACGCGAGCTTGAAACAGCTGAAAAGCAGGAAATACTGGCCAGAAAAGAATATAAGCGTATCGAGCGTGAGGTAAAAAAACGTCGCTCAGAGGCAGCCAAAGCGGATCGAAAAAAATCGAAACGTGGTATTGATAAAAAAGATCACGATGCCAAAGAGAAAAAGAATCTGGCAAAACTGACCGGGAAGGATGCAGTCGCAGGAAAGTTAATGAATCAACTAAACGGAAGAGCCAGACAAGCCAAGGATCGTCTGGATTCATTATCCGTTAAAAAATCCTATGAAACCGGCATCTGGCAGGAAGGTGAGTGTTCGAGCCGAAACACCCTATTTACGCTGGAGTCGGGAAAAATCGCCCTGGGACAGGAAAAGACATTGATATATCCCAAACTGGAAATGAGACCCGCCGATCGTATTGCACTGGTAGGTGCCAATGGCAATGGGAAAAGTACACTCATCAAACTGATTTTTGATTCTTTAACGTTGCCCAAGGAGAAAGTAACCTATTTACCCCAGGAAATTGATCAGACCAAATCAGCCGAATTATTGGAAGAAATTAAGGCCTTATCTTCAGACAAACTGGGTTTTGTGATGACCTTTGTAAATCGCCTGGGTACTCGTCCACCAAGCCTGCTGGAAAGCGCATTACCAAGCCCTGGTGAAATCAGGAAAATCATGCTGGCTATCGGTGCTGCGCATGTTCCTCATTTGATGATCTTGGATGAACCAACCAATCACCTTGATTTGCTTTCTGTAGAGTGCTTAAAGGAATCTTTGGCGGGCTTCCCGGCCGGATTGCTGCTGGTTAGCCATGACACGGAATTTTTGGAAGAGCTGACAGAAATCCGCTGGAGGATTACAATGAATAAAAGTCATGCGCAAGAATGTGTCCTTGAAGTTGAAGGGTAAAAAATCACGATTTTTATAGGAAACGAAAGATGAAGATTTCCATCCGGGAATTTAGTACATACCGGGAAACGATCACGGCGGCATTGGATGAGATAGGTGCTGATGAGGTTTTAGCCAAAGAAAGAAGAATCCTTATCAAACCCAATCTGGTCAATGCATCTTCCCATCCCGTAACCACAGCGGTTGAATGTTGTGAAGCCATTATCGAGTATATTCGAGCATGCAGCGCTGCTGAAATTGTGGTGGCAGAAGGTTGCGGCGACGCTGTTTTAGAGACGGATCAGATCTTTTCCAGATTGGGCTATGATGAGTTGGTGGAGAAATACAATGTTTCTTTGCTCGATCTGAATCATGCACCTTTAACTAAGAAACACAATCCCAATTGCCGGATATTCCCGGATATGATGTTGCCGGACATAGCCTTTTCCCACTATATCATCTCGATTCCGGTGTTGAAGGCTCACTCGCTGGCAACAATAACCGGGGCTTTGAAAAACATGATGGGATTTGCCCCTCCAAAATACTACTCCGGTAACTATGGTACCTGGAAAAAAGCCGTGTTTCACAATCAAATGCATCAATCAATTGACGATCTTTGCTGTTATATTCGGCCTGATCTTTCTGTAGTAGATGCCTCCATTGGTCTGGCAGATTTTCATCTCGGTGGAAATCACTGCAATCCCCCGGTCAACAAAATCATAGCAGGATATGAGGCAATCGAGGTGGATAGAAAGTCAGCCTTATTGCTGGGCATCGACTGGAGGGATGTGCCGCATTTGAGTTAGGGCGGTTATCAGAACAATTACAAGCTCCGTAGGAGCGACAGATAGTAGCCAGTGGTTTTAACCACTGGTATTGAGCCGCATGCCTATAAAAAGTCCCGTAGGGACGACACACTCGGGGAGCATTTCTTAGGAAGGCAGAGTGGGACAGCCGGGGCTGACCCACTCTGGAACTTAGATTTGGTTGTTGTTGAGCAGGGCGTAAACGACGATTTTTTTCAGCATTTTTTCTTTTAAACCGGAAGGTTTATCCAATTGCATCCTTTCCAGGTAGGGCATTGCTGCGTGGGGAGTGGATACAAATGCTTTTCCTAACTTGCCAAAAGAGACTCGCTTGGCACCCGCGTCGTTCTTCAACTTTCTTAGGGATCTTGCCAGCACGGATTCCTCATTGGTGAGGTCTTGTCCCAGCGGATATAGCTGGAAATAGCCTTGTTCTCTGAATGGAGCCATTTGCTGTTCCAGCTTTTCGGGAGTGTTGTTTCGAAACCTGTCCGGAATACTGTAATTCGACGAGATCTTTCCGGCTTTTTTAGCTTGTTTTAAAAGACCTTCCTGAAATCTGGAATCAGTGACGTTCAGAATCCGGGCTATGGTTTCGGCATCTGTCTGTCCCCTGACATCAGCAATTCCGTATTCTGTAACTACTATATCCCGCAAATGACGAGGTATGGTGGTATGACCGTATTTAAACACCACGTTGGAACTGACTTTACCAGCTTTCGTTCGCGTGGATTTGATCATGATAATGCCGCGCGCATCCGGCAAGGCATGAGCCATACTGACAAAGTTATATTGTCCGCCTACACCGCTAACCACTCGTCCGTCCTCAAGGGCATCTGAAGTGATGGCACCCAGCAGGTTTACTTTCATACCCGCATTGATGTAACGCGCCTTGGAACGTTGCAAAGCCTTCAATTCTTCACCACCATAAAGCTGGTTAACATATTGAACACTGGTCATGTTAAAGAGTTGTCTTTCCTCTTCACTCATCTCATTCAGTGCATCGTAGAATGATTGAGGACCGATGAAGAAACAACCATGCATGACTATTCCCTGTTGCAGCTCTTTGCCAAGGCAGTTGGCAG
>JAKSDL010000145.1 GCA_022360105.1 Pseudomonadota bacterium | reverse complement strand
TTTAAGGAAAATTATGTTTTGAGTCAATATTGACACATATTTTATCGTAGCTGACCCGGATTTATTGAGGATTAAAAAGCATCGAATTACTTTACCATCTTGTCGCAATTCTCTGGTTAGGCCCGTTGTACTTCATCGTTTCTTGCCGTTAGATTGATTCCAACGCCTTCAGTATGAAAGTTGGGTTCGAGGCTGTATTTCGTATCTCATGAGATACCTTATTAAACTTCTTTATAGCGAACCACCCCATAATCAGGCAGCTAATGCTGGATTCATTATTGCAATGTTCACGGTGTTTTGGCTGCCCGGAGGTGCCCCGAATATACTTGTCTATTAACAAGTGACAATAGATAATGGGGTTTAGAAGCAGTGAACAACTTTTAAAATTATGGTGGTGTAAGATTATGAAGCAATTGACTGATAATTATAAACGCAAATTGAAATACTTACGTGTGTCTGTTACCGATCGGTGTAACTTGCGTTGTAATTATTGCAATCCTCTTACGCCGCAAACAATGTTGACCCATGACGACATTTTGCAATACGAAGAGATTTTGCGAATTATCAAGGCCGGAGTTGGATTTGGGATCAACAAAATCAGGGTGACAGGTGGTGAGCCCTTGGTTCGAAAAGGGCTGTGCGGGTTTATTGCAGAATTGAACAAGATTTCCGAGTTGAAGGATGTATCGCTTACAACCAACGGCGTATTGTTGAAAGACTATATTGATGAGTTGATAGATGCGGGAATTAAACGAATAAATATCAGCCTTGATTCCATTAACAAGGAAAACTTCGCGAAAATAACCGGCCGTGACTACTTTGAGAAGGTTTGGGAAGGTGTGGAACTCGCTCTGAAGAAGGGGATCGAACCTCTTAAAATTAACGTGGTTGCCATGAGAGGAGTCAACAGTCACGAGTTCCTCGATTTTGCCAGGCTAACCTTTGATTATCCTCTGCAAATACGTTTTATTGAATACATGCCCATAGGCGATGCCCGCATGCAAAGCCGTCAACAGATTTTGACACCGGAAACCAAAGAGATCTTGCAAGAGCTGGGAGAGCTTATTCCAGTAAAGAACCAGGCCAATGACGGCCCAGCTTTTCGTTATCGATTTTCCAATGCCAAAGGTGAGATTGGATTTATCAGTCCTATTAGTCGCCATTTCTGCTCTGACTGCAATCGCCTGCGACTGACGGCCAACGGAAAAATTAGATCCTGCCTGCTCTCCGATCATCAATTTGACATAAAAACACCACTCAGAAACGGTATGACCGATGATGAGATTCGAAACTTGTTTAAAATCGCTTTGAATAACAAAGCTGGTGTGCATTGTATCGGAAGTTCTGAGGACTACAAGGTGAACACGAATATGTCCGCTATCGGTGGGTAAGGGCGGTTATTGGCTATCAGGTATCGGATTAAGAAAGATGGGCAGGCTGTACCGGCCCATCCTAGATGCTTCTTCGAATTCCTTCCAATTAGAAAATCTTAAATCATCAATCTAAAATCCTAAATACTGAGAATTGTGGTTCCGCTGTTGCCCATCAATCCGTATGTTTGTGCCATGGCAACCTTTGGATTTGCGACCTGTCTTTCTCCGCAACGTTCCCTTAGTTGATTGGCGCACTCGATAACTTGCCATAAGGCTTGTGCGGAAAGTGCTTCACCGTGAGAGGAGAAACCACCGCTCGGATTCACCGGAAGCTTGCCACCGATTTTTGTCTCCCCATCCCTTAACATTTTATCGGCTTCACCTTCACCACAGAATCCACAGGTTTCCAGGTAAACAAGATAATGCCAGGAACTGTTATCAGGCAGTTCCAAAATATCAACATCTTCAGGTCCAATACCTGCCTTCTCGTATGCCTGGCGGGAAGCGGAATAGCTTTCGCTTAACATGGGTGCTTCCGGTTCTGCCGGGCAGGATAAGGCGGATATTCTGATGGTCGGATCGCCATACATGGCACTACCCATGGTTGTGGCATCAATCTTCACCGGTCTGTCGGCTTTTGCTATCAATTCTTTATCAGCCGTGACAATGACCGCAGCAGCACCGGTACTAACCGGACAGATTTCATACAATCGTAATGGATCGCACACATAAACCGAATTCATGACCTCTTCCAGGCTATAGGCCTTTTTAAACCGGGCATCCGGGTTTTGGGAACCGTATTCGCTCATCAAAACTTTTACCAGCGCCAAATCTTCTTCCGTGGTGTCGTATTTCGCCATGCGTTTACGGCATTCCAGGGCCCAATAAATTGGATTAGGCAAGCCCCCCATTTTCCACCTGATCACATCCCTGTCTTGGACGGCATTGTCGGACTTTGCCGTTAAAAATCCTTTTGGTGACACATCAGCTCCAAATGCCAGGGAGGTATCCGTTTCCCCGGCCGCCACGCTATTGTAAGCCATTCTGATGGCTGCCGAGCCGGTTGCACAGGCATTGTATACATTAACTACAGGTACGCCTGTTTCGCCAAATATGCTTTCCAGGTATTGTCCGGAAAGATGTCCCGCATTTCCGCCATAAATGAAAATACCGGCCATGATCGCCTGAATTTTTTGCCATTCAATGTTGGCGTCTTTTAGAGCTCCATCTACTGCCACAGCAGCAAAATCAGCAAAAACGGTTTCCGAGAACCCCAGCCAGGGGTGTATTCCGGTTCCAATAATATAAACATCTCTCATGATTATTATCCCTTATAGTGGTTTGTTTGCGGTTGGTTACTGAACAGCTCTAAACGCCCAGGTGACAACATCCTGCTTTTCTTCATTGGTGTACATGGACAGGATCGTAGTCTCCATCTCCATTCCAATTTCAAGAGTCTTCAGATCGGTTTCCGTAATAATACCGGTGATCTGGATCTTTTCCTCTTTAAATTCAACCAGTCCAATGCCATAAGGAGTGATTTTCTTCTCTGTTTTAAATGGCGGAGGGCAGGGATAATACTGAACGGTATAACTGGCAAGTTTGCCTCTGGAAGGAAGCAGGACATCTTCAACCCCTTCCCTTGTGCAGCCGGGGCGGTGTTGATAATGCTCCTTTGGAAAAAAATAGGTATCGCAAGAATTACATTTTGCGCTCATCAGCCGAATCTCACCGGTTGACCAATCAACAAGATTTGGTACCCGGGCTACTTTGTTTTGCATGTTTTCCATTCTGTTCGTTTCCTCTTTTTTTGGTTCGAAGTGATTAAGTGATATCACGTCGCATTTGGCGTCTTGTCATGCCGGACTTGATCCGGCATCTAAAAGTATCTCTTCAATAACGCCTGTTTAGATTCCGGGTCAGGCCCGGAATGACTCGTGTACTAACCCTTTGTTTTCAACAAAATACGCAATTAAAACAGACTATACCTTACGCAATAGTTGTAATCTTTTCACAAAAACTATTGCGTTGGCGGATTTGTCACTTCATTTCTTAATCTACCCTACATCCTTAATTGATCAGCCCGTATAGTAGATTAAGCGAAACAGAACCACCGGACGTCCATCCTATTTCCCTTTAAACTCCGGTTTTCTTTTTTCTAAAAACGCTGCTACTCCTTCTGCCTTGTCTTCAAGAGAAAGAGCCAGACTGTACATCTCTCGCTCATAGGCGAGACCTGATTCCAGATTGGTCTGCATCCCCCGGTTAATAGCTGTTTTGGCAAGCTTCAGAGCGGCCAGGCTTTTGGAAGCTATCTTGGTGGCAGTTTCCTTTGCGGAACTCATCAGCTCTTCCATGGGTACCACACGGTTTACCAGACCAATTCTATCGGCTTCTTCAGCTCTGATGATATCGCCGGTAAATATCAATTCTTTTGCCCGATATGACCCAATTGCTCTTTGCAATCTTTGGGTGCCTCCGCCACCGGGGATAATACCGAGATTGATTTCCGGTTGGCCGAATTTGGCCTTTTCAGAGGCAATGATGATGTCACAACCCATGGCAATTTCGCAGCCTCCACCCAGACAAAATCCATTGACGGCTGCAATAACCGGTTTGGAGAAGTTCTCAACCAGTTGCCCAAGCCTGGTTATATTGTGAGCAACGTAGGGTGTCGTCTGATCAAACTCTTTGATATCCGATCCTGCCACAAATGACTTTCCCGAGCCTGTCAGTATTAACACCAAAACAGAATCATCGTTCTCCAACTCTTGGATTGCCGAGCCAAATTCAGCTCGAGTCTGATTATTCAGAGCATTCATGGCATCAGGCCGATTAAAGGTAAGAACAGCGATACCTTGCTCTTTCTCGACAATTATATTTTCATACTTCATCTTACCTCCCTTTCGATGCGTTTTTATGTTGTCGAATACCGTATTCACACAGCTTGCTCAAGGCTTTGACACCTGAAATCAACGATGGAAAGACCGGCAGTTCCTTTCCCAGTTCGTCCATGATCACATTTTTGAAACGGTTGTAGCCGACAATCATGCAGACCACCACCGGTTTGCCTACCTCTTTTACGATCCGTTGAATGATCTTTTTTTGCACAGCTTCCTGGGTGTATTCAAAACCGGCCAGGATAAGCACTGCCGCGTCGATATTGGGATCCTTAAAGGCATCCGGAAAGGTGGTTTCCAGGGTTTTGGTAAAACCTATTTTGGTGACGGAGAAATAAAGATCTACCGGGTTTGATACCGGGGTATCAAACATATCCTTTAACGATTCGGTGGTTTCCGGGGTCAGTTTTGGTAATTCCAGTCCATACTCGGCACAAAGATCGGATACCACCACACCCACACTACCCGCAAGTGTGATAACGGCAATGCGATTGCCTTTTGGCAGTGGTTGGGTGGAAAACACCTTGGCGAAATCCTTAAGTTCCGTGAAATCATCCGCTTTGATCATTCCTGTTTGTCGGATCGCCGTTTCCACTATTTTCGAATTACTGGCGATACTTCCGGTGTGACTCATGGCTGCTTTGGCGCCTGCCTCTGTACGACCGCCATTGAGAAAGACCACCGGCTTTTTGGCAGCCACCTTTTTAGCAATTTTTGTAAGATTCTTGCCGTCTGCCACGTTTTCCAGATACATGGAGATTACATCGACATCTTTTTGTTCACCGAAATACTGCAACAGGTCATTTTCATTGACATCACATTTGTTCCCAATAGAGCAGACCTTGCTTATATTGAGGCTTTCATTTTCGACGATATCCGAAGCCATTCCTGCGGCTAAAAGACCGGATTGACCGATAAGCACAACATTTCCGTTTGGCACTTTCTGAGTCATCGGGTAAATCGAGGTCACGATATCGCGGGAAACAATTCCGGAGCAGTTGGGCCCCATGACCCTGATATTATTTTTAGCAGCAATATCGACAATCTGTTGCTGAAAAAGCTTGCCTTCCCCCCCGATTTCGGCAAATCCGGCGGACTCAATAATAACTGCCTTAACGCCTTTCCGAGCACATTCTTCCAGTGTCGCAACGGTAAGCTTGGGTGTGGGCAGCGCTGTTACAACGAGGTCTACATCCCCGGGAATTTGGGTTAACGAAGGATAAACCTTGTATCCTAGAATCTCCTCAGATTTGGGATTAACGGGATATACATCCCCGGAGAAATCGCTATCAGATATATTTTTTACAATGACATATCCGAGTTTCCCCGGAGTGCCGCTGGCGCCAATTACTGCTACAGATTTTGGTTTGAAAAAGAATTCCATCATCGCTGGACCGTCCTATTTAATTGTTTATTGCTCTTCCAAGATAATTCTTGCGTCTACAACCATTGCACCGGATTTATAAGCAAAAACCGGGTTCATGTCGATTTCCTGTATCCCTGGTGTATTATCTACAAAGTTGGACAGCTTAAGCAGCATGTCCTCCAGAAAAGGGATATCCGCAGGATCATGGCCTCTGTATCCTTCCAATAGTTTTCTGCCTTTTATTTCCGATATCATTTCACTGGCATCAACCTTTTCGATAGGCACAATTCGAAACGACACATCCTTCAAAACCTCAACAAACACTCCGCCCAAACCAAACATCAGAACAGGACCAAAAGAAGGATCATTGGTCATCCCTATGATCACCTCTGTACCAGGTTCAGCCATACCCTGGACTGAAATGCCCTCTATATCTGCTTCGGGAAACTGAGATGTGCAGGCGTTCATAATCTCATCAAAGGCGCTTTCAACAGCTTCTTTGTTTTTAAGATTTATTTTGACACCGCCTGCATCGCTTTTATGTGTGATATCGACGGAGGAGATTTTTAAAACAACAGGATATCCGATTTTTTCGCTTAATAAGACAGCTTCATCTTTATTGGCAGCCAGTTTTGTATTGGTGCATTCAATCCCTGCCTCTTGTAGAATCTGCTTGGCTTCTATTTCTGTCAGTACTGAACGCTTTTCAGTTCGAGCTCTTTGCAGTATTTCTTTAGTGGTCATTTTATCGTTTTCCTCTCCGGAAGGTTAAGGACGTGCCTGATTTATCTGTCCGTTAAATTGACTGAAAATTTTAATTGAATGAATTCCTTGCCCAGATGTTGCTTATTGACTGCAACCGGTATACCAGTGAAGACGGATAACGGTTTTCTGCTATCGGTTATCAAGAATACGAACAGCGCCTGAAAATTGATTTCTGCTTAATCTGAAAGAGACAAGTTAAGGGGGATTCACCTTGCTGCAAAAGAGTGAATTTGAGAAAGGAGGGCAACAAACAGGTTTAATTGAGAAATGAGTCAACAATGACCCGATTTTCCCGATTTTTGGCATAATGTATTGTAATAATGTTTTAATTTAACCAAAGGACAGTTATGCCCCATGTCGGGCCTTGAATGCTAATAATTGATCATATCGATTTGCTTTTTCTTTATTATTTCGCAGGATTCAAGGTGGAATAGTCATTGCTATCTGGTTTCATTCGGAAAGAATCGTAATTTTAAGGGAAACTGATTTTATAAACAATCAATGGAGAATAGATGTCTGCTGTCATTGATCCCTATTCGGGAATGCAAATGGTAGAATTAAGTCACATCTGGGGGCATGGCGCTCCTTCGATGCCTGGTGATGATGATGTAGTGATGTTTCGCTCTGTGAAGCATGCCCAGCATGGAGTGATGGCACAACGATTAAAGATGGTGATGCATACGGGCACTCATATGAACACCCCCATGCACCTCATACAGAAAGGAGCAGGAGCAGCCGACATTCCATTGGATCGTTTTTTTGGAAATGGCGTCATTCTTCATATTCCGAAAAAAAGATGGGACTTGGTTACCGCCAAGGATCTGGCAGCCGCAAAACCGGATATCAAAAAGGGAGACATTGTAGTGATTGTAACTGACTGGTATCACAAGTACTCGGATAGTTTGGAATACTTTGGCGAGTCTCCCGGTCTTTCCAAACAGGCCGCAGAATGGCTGGTCAAACAGGAATGCAAATTGGTTGCTGTGGATACCCCCCAGGTTGATCACCCATTGGCAACTTCGTTGGGTCCCCATCGTGGGGGACCTTTAATGAACAGGTTGACTTCAAGATATCGGGAGGAAACAGGATTGGACCCAAAGAAGGAACATCCGGATTGGAATATAGCCCACAAAACAATTCTGGCTGCAGGCATTCCTACCATCGAACAGGTGGGTGGCGATGTAGGCCTGTTGTTGGGCAAACGAGCGACTTTTGTGGCAACCCCCTGGAACTGGAAACAAGGGGATGCCTGTCCTGTTCGCTTTGTAGCAATGACAGATCCTTCAGGAAATTACCGGTTGGAAGCCGGACACTCCGAATAACATTTATGCTTAGGCACTTGATATGACATTACAAATTTACAATTTAAGTCAACCATGGGGACATCATATGCCGGAGTGGCCATCAACACCGGGTATCAATGTCCATGTTAAAAAATTTCATGCTAAAGACGGCTACTATAAGAGTGAATTCGAAGGGATCATGCATCGAGGAACGCACATGGATGCTCCCTTACATGTAACGGAAAATACACCGGATCTCCTTGGTTATCCCTTGTGGCGATTCTTCGGCACCGGGGTGGCAGTATCCATCCCAAAAGGGAAATGGGAGGTGATCACTCCCGAAGATCTGGAGAATGCCAGACCAAAAATCCGTGAAGGCGATATTGTGATGATCAATACCGGCATGCATACCAAAATGGCAGATACCGATGAGTACTATGCCTATTCTCCCGGTATGTACAAGGAAGGAGCCCAGTGGCTGGCGGACAAAAAAGTTAAGCTGGTTGGCTACGATGTTCAGGCCAATGATCATCCCATGGCAACCAAGTTGGTTGACCACGGCCTGGGACCGACTCATCCTCATCTCATAGAGGAATATAAAGCATATACCGGTCGTGATCCCAAAGAAGACTTTCCGGAATGGGAAGCAGCTCACAAAACCTTGATGGTGAAAGGAGGAATTCCGGGAATCGAGAATGTAGGCGGAGACTTGAACAAAGTGACAGGCAAACGCTGCACCTTTGCGGCATTTCCCTGGCGCTGGCAGGGAGGTGAAGGGTGCGGTATCCGCATTTTAGCTGTGATAGATCCTGACCAGAGTTTTCGGTTTGAACAAGGAGCGTAATAGAAAATTAACCACAGAGGCACAGAGAACAGAGGGGTAATAATTCAACACTCTGTGTCTCTGTGGTGAAAAAACAATTATGACCTTGGTTGCAATTTCGTACCTGGCAGAAGTAAAGACAGGGTCAGGTTAAAAATAGGAAAAACAGCAATCGTGGCCATCGCATACCAGATTCCGTAAATATCAGCAATTTTTCCAAAAAACGGTGCTGCAATCCCCCCAAATGCTACGGCCAGTCCCAGTGTTACTCCGGAAGAAAATCCTACATAATTGGGCAGATATTCCTGCCCCATCACGATACTCGGACTATAAGTGGCGGAATAACTGAAGCCGATCGGGACTAGCAGCAGGAATCCAATGATGTGATTACTGGTGAAAACAAACAAAGGCAGCGTTGCTGTCAAAATTAAAAAACTAACAACTGTTGTCTTCTTTCTGCCGACTTTGTCAGAAACCCAGCCTCCTGCAAAGTTGCCAATCACTCCTGAAATCAACAAGGTTGTCAAAGCAAAACTTCCAACTGTGACCGATTTATTGAAGTAACCAATCCAATAAAGCGGTATAAAGGACAGCAATCCAAAAAAAATCACTGATCTTCCCATGATGATGACGCTGAGCAATGAGAACGCGCCCCAGCGATCGGTTCCCTGACTTTTGACTCCATGACCGTTTGTTTTAATATAAGCTTTCTCCAGCGTCTCAAAAACGGGAAGCTGGACTAAGACTATAATAGCCATAAGACTGACCGGGATTATCAAAAACAATGACCCGCTCAATCCGAAAATGGCCAGGGAAGCTGCAACTATCATTGGTCCAAGTGCAAATCCAAGAGTTCCGGAAAGACCAAACAGACTCATGGCAGTACCTTTCCTGGAGCCTGCAGCAAAATTGATCAACCTGGCTGATTGGGGATGAAAAGCCGCTATACCGATACCACTCAGGATAACGAGGAAGATAACGGCAACATAGTTTCCGGCTATTCCGGTAATCGCTAAACCTGAACCAGCCAAAAACAAGGAAGCAGGTAATAACCATCCTTTGCTGAAGCGGTCCGCCGCAATCCCGAACATCGGTTGCACAATTGCCGAAGCACTGTTTGTAGCAAACACGATGGCTGTTACTGCTGTATAACTGAGATTATATTCCGCTTTGAAAAAAGGCAGCATGGCCGGAATGGCTCCCTGGTTGATGTCGGTTACCAAGTGAGCGATGGAAAGCACGATGATGGTTTTTAGATTTTTCAATGAAAACCTTTGGTTATAGTTTAAAGCTCTAAAGGGAAAACGATCATTTTTGATTGACTCTATCACCACTGCTTAATATCCTACTTGCGTTATTCAGACAAAAAGTATCGAGAAAAGGACGATATTGATGAACAAAGACCCTGTAAAAGAAATAGTCGATACACCAAGGCCTGTTGTTGCCCTTTCAAAGGATTTTCCTGATGGTCACACTATTCCTTTTCACAGGCATTGGCGTGCTCAATTGTTGTACGCGTCCTCAGGAGTGATGACCGTGACCACCCAAACAGGTATCTGGGTAGTACCGCCATTCAGAGGGGTATGGATTCCGGAAAATACAAATCATCAAATTTACTGTTCGGGGCAGTTGTTAATGAGGACCCTATATTTTGACCCGGATATTATTAGTGATATGGAGAACAGATGCATGGTGGTTTCCATTCCCCCCCTGTTAAGGGAACTGATTCTTGAATTTGCCAAATTACCGCTACTGTACGAATTAGGTGGAAAGCATGAAAGGTTGGTCAGTGTTTTGTTAGACCGGATTCAATTGTTAAAAGTTGACCCTTTGGATCTTCCTATACCACGAGATTCGCGCTTGTTGAACATTTTTGAACATTTAAAAGAAAATCCTGCCGATAACAGGTCGATGGATGAATGGAGTCGAGAATCCGGAATGACCAGTAGAACTCTTTCCCGCCTGTTCAGCAGGGAAACGGGCATGAGTTTCAGACAATGGAAACAACAGATTCGAATTTTGGAAGCTTTGCGCCAGCTTGGTCAAAATGTTGCTGTAACCACAGTGGCCCTTAATCTCGGGTATGATAGTCCCAGCGCGTTTATTGCCATGTTCAAAAAAGCACTGGGGAAAACACCCGGACAGTATTTCAATTTAAAAACAGATAATTAGTAATTATATTGAAAAGTATTCTAGACCCTTAGAAATTATTATGGAACTATCTTGTATGCTCTATCGATACTAAAAAGTCAGACTCTAAAACGAATTTATCAAATAAACAATGACCTGTTTTAACTCCTTATTTGATAGGGCATAAATCAGAAATTGCTTCTTTAAACAAGTCAGAAATCTGCTGAAAGTATAAAAAGAGATACGAAAATCGTCTTCAATCGATAAATTCCAACAAAAATTGACCTATTTGAATAGATAAAGTGGACTTAAAAAGACTACTCAATCCAAAAAGCATCGCAATTGTTGGTGCTAGCGATACCCCGGGAAAAACCGGGTACATCATCTTCGATTTGTTAAGAAAATCCGAGCGGGTTCTTTATCCTGTCAATCCTAAAAAAGATTCCCTTTTTAACTTCAAAGCATACAAAACCATTGAAGAACTGCCCGAAGGAATAGACATGGCGGTTTTGGCAACCTCGGCCAGGATTTCCGTAAGCGCTACAAAATCATGCGTCGAAAAAGGTATCCCGTTTGTGATCATCGTAGCTGCAGGATTCAGTGAGATCGGATTGGAAGGGGCTGAATTGGAAAGAGAGCTTCGAACGATTATCCAAAATACCAATACCCGGATTTTGGGTCCAAATTCTCTCGGTGTCTTCCTGCCAAAAGAGAAAATTGACACCATCTTCGTGGAGCATGGTGATCAGGCTTTATCCAACGGGGGTGGTATAGCAACCATCGTACAAAGCGGCTCTGTTGGAGTGGAAGCTTTAGGATATGCCAGTAACACTGGAATTGGCATGAGGGCTTTTGTTGGACTCGGTAACAAATCAGATTTAAATGAAACAGATTTTCTCAGGCATTTTTCCAATGATCGGGATACAAATTGCCTGGCTTTTTACCTGGAAAACATTGAAGACGGCGTAGAGTTTCTCAGGTTGGCAAAAGAAGCCTCAATGAAAAAGCCAGTGGTCATTTTGAAAGCAGGTATTTCCGCCAGCGGAGCCTCTGCCGTTGCTTCTCATACGGGCAAACTTGCGGGCTCCGGGGAAGTGGTCGGAGGAGCGTTTAAACAATTCGGGATTCAACGAGTTTATGATGATGAAGAATTGTGTGACGCCGCCAAGGTACTTTCACTCAGTAAACCTGCTCAAGGAAATCGGGTTGCAGTGATTACCCCTGCCGGTGGATACGGCATCATGTGTACCGATTACATCGAGCGCGAAGATAATCGAGCCAGATTACAAATGGCCCAGATATCAGAAACCACGAAAACAAGGATTCGCCGTGAAACCTTCGACTTCGCTTCAGTAAAAAATCCTATCGACATCACCGCCAGTGCGGATGACAGGATGTTCATAGCCAGTCTGGACGCCATGCTGGATGATCCGGGTGTTGACATTATTATTTGCAATGCTTTTTTTGCTCCTCCTGGTATAACGGATAATCTGGTACCCCTGATTTCTCAACGTTCTGAAATTACAACCAAACCTATTCTTGTCTTTACGAATTATGGCCCCTATACCGATCTTCACCTGAAACGCTTTTTTGAAGCTGGGATTCCAGGTTTTCCTTCTGTTAACAGGGTGATTCGAGCAGCAAGATTCCTGGTGGAAAGAACGGATATATTGAATCGCAGAGCGGCTCAATTTATATTTTAGATTTTAGATTGATGATTTAAGATTTACAGGTCGTGGCAGCTTCGCGGCCTATTTTATAGGCGGATTAGCCGCCACTGACCGAAAATCTAAAATTCATACATGTAAATAGTCATTTTTCTACACAAGGGTACATCTTTTGAAGATGTATCAGGCAACTCTGTTGGGAATATGATGCATTTATGATAACAATCCTTCTTGTCTTAAATATTGTAATAACAGGTTTGATTTTGGAATGGCTGTCATGTATTGGTGAGATTGGCTTTTCGTTTTGAAAAAGAGGAAGCGAGCATCCAATCACTATCTAAAATCAGGCAATGTATATTGACATCCCCAAAAACACGCGAGTTATTGTTCTTGAAGGTATCGCCGGTTCCGGAAAAACAACACTATTGGAATACCTCAAACAGCAATTTAAGTCTTCCAGAGTGTATGTTTATCTGGAGCAGGAATTGTTGTTGGGCTGGAAACACGTTCATATTCCACATGTGTCGGCTTTACGGATTGAATTCATGAACTTGTTTCTGGATGAATTGGAAAAGAATCTGGAACAGAAAAAGGAAGCGATTTTTATTCTGGAACGCTTTCATCTTTCCATGAAGATTCTGGAATGGGAGTTCGAAAAGAATTTTGATATTGAATATCAAAAGATCGTAGAACGCGTTAAAAAGCTTCCGGTTCATGTGCTCATCTCGGAATTGAGGGGTAAGCAGATCAAGGAACGAATGCATCATCGGGAAAGAAGCAGACAATGGAGAGAGTATTGTGAAGAGAAACTTGTTTTAAGGGGCTTTGCCGATTTGGAATCCGTATCCATCGCACAGCAGGAGGCACTTTTTGAAGCCGCTCAAGAACAGGGGATACCTTATTCATCGGTGCAGGTGCAATTGAACAGATAGTCTGTCTCCTTTATTGATATCTGAATCAACCAGCAACTGACCGGTAAAAACGAAAAGCATTTCGTATTAGCATGGAAAAAGTTGTTGGTAAACATTGTCCCATCTGTGGTGAGCGACTGGTTTTACGTTGCGTGGTTTGTCACAAAAGCCGCTCTAACTGTCGTAATGAGTACTGTACCGGCGAATCTGAGCTTAGCTGCAAGTCATGTAAAAGAACCTTTTTTAATGCAAACCAGTCACCTTTCACTTTCGAAAAATAGGGAAATAACCGGGTAGTAACTCTCAAGATTAACTTGAAACCAGGTAAGATATGAAAAACAAAGGACAGGGGTCAGGAATCAAATTTGTGGTAGATCGGGCAAATCTTTATCGGGAAGAATCTTTTACCGATTTGCAATCAGCTTCAATCAGGAAACTAACTCCAGTTAAACCGGATGGCACTGATGACAGCAGTCGATCCGTCATGTTCTTTGGGCATGCGGAATTGATCAGTCCCCAGGGTCCGGTACCCATCCAGGCTCATCTCAATGCCGGTAACCTGGAAGAGGCGATCGAAGTTCTACCGGCATCGATGGAAAGAGCCGCAGAGGACGTCCGAGATGAATATAACAAAATGATGGAACAACAGCGATTGCAGAAAGAGCAACAGTCCAAAATTATCCCGTCAGCAGAGTAAACATCCTATCTGATCACGCCAACTGCGGGAAAAAAAGCTTGTCAACTCAGGTTGTTTTATCAAGAATGAAAGGCAACCAAAGAGGTTCTGATTATCTGATTGATGGATTCAGTTCGATTCTGACTTTTTCCGGGAGACTAGACATGTATGTTGGTTTGAAAATGATTACCGATCTTGTGTATGTAACCAAAGACTCGCTCATCACCGAGGCGAATGACCTGATGGAAGAGAAAAGGTTATGGGCTTTGCCTGTTGTGGATGGCGGCAAATTAATCGGTTATATCCAAAAAGAAGATGTTCGAACAGCATTGCCCTCTCCGGCAACTCTGCTCAGCAAGCATGAGCTTCCCGAAGTCATGTCACATATCACAGTCGAAGAATTTATCAGAAAAGATGTGATTTCAGTTACCCCTGAAATGGAGATCGAAAGCGCTGCTGAGATCATGGCCACAAAAAACCTTCCGGGATTGGCGGTAGTGACCGAGTCTGGAAAATTGATCGGATACATCAACCGCAGTGTGATGCTGGATGTTTTGGTGGAAGAGATGGGCTTGCATCGTGGTGGATCTCGATTTGCGATTGAATTTGAAGATAGGCCCGGTGTGATGGCAGAAGTATCAGGGCTGATATTTGAAAAAGGATTAAATTTCGTTTCGGCAGCCAGTTTTGTTCATAAAAACACCTACATCCTGGTTTTCAGAGTGCAGACAGCTGATTTGACTCCTGTCTTAAGCGAGCTGGAGAGTCGTGGATATAGTATCATAGGTCCGGAACAGTTTGCTGACCAGTGGCAATAATCTACAACCAACGTTTTCGCCGTTTGTAAGACTTCAGGTCATGGTAGGATTTAGTTTCACTTGCCATGTTTGATCCCAGGTAAAACTCCTTTACGTCCGGATTCTCCTTAAGATAACCGGCATCACCTTCCAGAACGATTTTCCCGTTTTCCATCACATAACCATAATGAGCAATTTGCAAAGCCATATTGGTATTCTGCTCGACCACCAGGATAGTTGTGTTTTTTTCCTCATTGATGCGTTTGATGATGCGGAAAATTTCTCGAACCAGCAGCGGGGCAAGTCCAAGAGAGGGTTCATCCAGCATCAGCAGATCGGGATGAGCCATGAGCGCCCTTCCAATCACCAGCATCTGTAATTCTCCCCCACTGCAGAATCCGGCCAGGGTTTTCCTTCTTCTGGCAAGAGCCGGAAAGAGATCATATACCAATTCAAGATCCTTGGCATAAGGCTTTCCCCAACGAGTAGCCGTACCAACTCTCAGGTTCTCTTCAATAGTAAGATATTTGAACTCCTGCCGACCTTCCAAAACCTGAATGATTCCTTTCCTGGTGATTTCCTCCGGCGACAGATTCTGAATCGATTGTCCATTGTATTGAATGGACCCTTCGGTTACTTTCCCATTTTCAGGCTTTAGCAAACCGGAAATAGCCTTCAGCGTAGTGGTCTTTCCTGCCCCATTACCCCCGACCAAAGAAACGATCTGACCTTCTTCGATAGAGAGAGATACACCTTTTAGGACTTGTATGACGTCGGAGTATACGACCGAAATATTATTAATTAAGAGTTTTGGGTTGTTTGGCATTTTTAATTAGAATAATGGCATTATCTACAATGAATTCAATAGATTTTGATCTTAAGTCATTCCGGGTCAAGCACGATAAGCGCTAAGTTGTTTTTACAACGTTTTCGTCAACTGGGTCACCTAATACTGAGTCTTTTGGGCATTTGCTCCAAAGGAGCATCTTATAAAAGCATAGGGTG